>CAYGTU010000232.1:2852-4101 GCA_964352945.1 uncultured Bacteriovoracaceae bacterium | reverse complement strand
ATCCTAATATATTTGTTATTAGTGATGAAATTTATTACGAACTAAGTTACTTTGACCCCAAGCCAACTTACTATTATCAATATGATTCCTCTTTATTGGATAGAACTTTAATTATTGATGGGATTTCAAAATCAATGGCCGCAACTGGATTAAGACTTGGTTTTGGAATTGGTCCAGAGAAACTTATTTCGGCTATGACAAAAATTCAATCGCAGTCTACTTCTGGGGCAAATAGTTTGATTCAAAGAAGCTTATCTGAGTTTAACTTTGATAATTTACCAAAGCTTATTATGCCAATTAAGGATCATTTAAGAAAAAATGCTGAGACTTTAAGAACAAAGTTTAGAGAAAATGATCTGGCTAAATGTTGGTACCAGTCCATGTCTGCATTTTACTTTATGTTAGACTTCTCTAGAACGCCTTACATGAATAGGTTTGAAGATAAAGACATTGATCACTCTACAGCGATTTGTGAGGATGCCCTTCATCGTTATGGACTTGCAATGGTTCCAGGTGGAGACTTTGGAATTATTAATTCAGCTAGAATAAGTTTAGTTTTAGATGATTCAACGTTTCATGAAGCCATGAATAGACTTGTACAATTTCTAAATGACTCAGAGTGATATTCAAACTACACTCTATCCTTGGCACATTGATAGATAATTTCTATACTATTCCTATACATATATGTTTATGGAGGAGCAACCTTGACTAAAACCTTTGTACTAGACACCAACGTACTATTATTTGACCCTTACTCAATTCAAAAATTTGCTAACAATAAAGTTTTCATACCGCTTATTGTAGTTGAAGAATTAGATCGATTTAAAAAAGACCAAAATGAAAATGGTAGAAACGCCAGACAGTTTGCAAGATTAGTAGATGAACTACGTTCTATCGGAAAATTGAGTGATGGAGTAAAACTAGATAATGGTGGGGTTTTTCAAATTGCCCTTGATCCAGATAATGGAAACGTTAAGTCTCCAGGTGGAATTGATTTAACAATTAATGATAATAAGATACTTTATTCCGCAATTTCTAGACGTGATAAAGGTGAACAAGTTATTTTGATCACTAAAGATATCAACTTAAGAATCAAAGCTGATGCTCTTGAACTTGAATCTCAGGATTATGAAACTTCAGATATTTCAATTGAAGATATTTATGAAGGACAAAAGTTTTTTGAAGTTGATGCTAACAGATTAGAAAAATTTGAAGCAGAAAGATAATTGGATGTATCACCTGAAGA
>CAYGTU010000232.1:0-2842 GCA_964352945.1 uncultured Bacteriovoracaceae bacterium | reverse complement strand
ATCACCTCTGTACAACTGCCATCGTACCTTTAATCTAAGTCAGAGAAGGTGTATGGGGAATTTACCCTAAAAATATGGAACAGCAATTTGCTTTAGATGCTTTATTAAATAATGAAATTAAATTAGTTTCACTTGTTGGTAAAGCTGGTACAGGTAAAACTCTTTTAGCAATTGCTGCTGGACTGGAAATGGCAATTGGAAGACAAGAGTTTTCTAGAGTGCTAGTTTCAAGACCAATTATTCCTATGGGGAGAGATCTAGGTTTCTTACCAGGAGATGTGAACGAAAAACTTGGACCTTGGATGCAGCCAATTTTTGATAATATTGATTTTCTTTTTGGAAACCAGAGAGCTAAGAATGAGCAGACGACTTGGGATGAATTAATAAACCAAGGTTTATTACATGTTGAACCGTTAACTTATATTAGAGGTCGATCACTTCCAAATCAATACATGATTGTTGATGAGGCCCAGAACTTAACTCCGCATGAAATTAAAACAATTATTACGAGAGCTGGTGAAGGTACAAAAATAGTACTTACAGGTGATACAGAACAGATTGATAGTCCTTATCTTGATTCTATTAATAATGGTTTGATCTATTGTATTGATAGATTAAAAGATGAAGATATAGTTGCTCACTCTGTATTAAAAGTAGGTGAACGTTCTCCATTATCTGAAATTGCTAGTAAGAAACTGTAACGGAAATAAATATGAGTGATAGAAACTACAAAAGGGCATTTTTAAGAGCTCCACATAGATTTCATGTCATTCATAATTCTCCGCAAGGTGTTTTAGTAACTCAATCTCTTTATATTTCTGAGTCCTCTGTCGTTCTTGATAATGTTGAAAGTTTTCATGAAGGCAGAGAACTTAATAATTTATTAATTCCAATTGCAAAATTCCCTATATTTAAAGAATATGAAATTGAAAAACTTGTAAATTTTGATCTTCAAACAATACCTAAAAAAATTATAAGGGCCAAAGGCAAGGTTGCCAGAAAAATTTCAACTAAAGTCGAATCTGAATTACCCGTTTCTAAAATGGCCATTGAGTTTACTCAAATCGAGGATGAAGCTAAAAAAGAAATAGATGAGTATACTCAGGTATTTATTAAGAATTTAACCTACCTTCTAAGTCTGTTTGATATGATTGATTCTGATCCATCTAATAAAGAAAAAGTACAAATTATGGCAAAAATTCTTGGTTATGATGCCAATGATTCTTTGGCAGCATTAAAGACTCAGATTCAACACGACTTTAGATCACTTCAGTGGAATTAATAGGGGAAATATTCCCTTTTTATATTTAAATTTAGGCATCTACCCCCTCATTCCGATTATATAAGTGTGAAAAATTTAATTTTAATTACATTATTATTTATGATTTCTTGTTCCATGCGACCAAGTTGGGAAACGAGTGAAAGAAGGCTAGATAGATCTATTGCTAGTTTCGATGATGGTTATTATTCACAAAAAGAAATAGAAAATATCGTAGAAGAAATCAAAGATGATTCTGCTGCAGGTGAGTGGAGATTTTCAGCTAGAATCCATAAAAATTCCTATTCCTACACAATAAATAACGATAATAAAGTCGACTCTTTTAGAATTGAAAATAAAGGATTTAATAAAATAATTACTAACAGCAAGCTTCATAAATCAGCCTCTAGAAGTTTTGATTTCAAATTTGCCGATAGAAAAAGACAAGACATGTATCTTCATATTACAGATATTGTAGATGAGAAATTAGACGAAAAAACTGAACGTCTTATTTATTTTTTTCCAAGAACATATTTTCCGGCCATTGAGGCTATCGATAATGATATTCGTGTTATTTTACCAACAGGTGAAAAAGTATATTTTGATTCTACAAAAAAGATTTTACAAGCTGGTCCAATGAGTGAAGAACATGTGGATTATAATCTTAATCCGCTTAAAAAAGCTTCACCTCAAATTTCGTATTCGGGTTTTGGCTTAACAATTACTTTGGATAAGAGGTTAGGGAAGGATCCTCGTGTAGAAAATATTGCAGCAATCAAGCACCCAGATGTAAAAGAAAAATGTCTTTTAGCTTCAAACCAATTGTTTGAGCAAACTGGGCGCTTTGAATTTAAATTTCACAGTGACTTAGAGTTTGAAAATTACCTAAAAGACTATTGTGATTTTGGCTTACCAAAGCCAGGTGTTTTTATCCCTTAAAATTCTAATCTACTTTTCATTCGATTAATATATTTTGAAAGAGATGGTGTTGTTCTATCCGCAATTTCAGAAAGGATAAGTGTACTTTTATCTATAATAGATAAGTCTACACCAGCAGGAGTATTTTCATCTAAGATATGAAGTACTTCAGTTTCAAGTTCATTAGTTTTTAATAACTTTAAATAATTAGTGTAGTCTTTTTTAAAGTCATTTAATTTTTGAGTCTGCTTGTAGTCCGCAATTGATACAACAGTAGCTTCAGTTTCAGTTTTTGTGTTCATTTCCAACCTTTATGTTTTCTCATTCTCAACACATCCTATCTATAAAGAGAGCAATTACTATGCCATTTTCAATGGCCCCTTTTCTCTCGTTAAGATCAAAATGTTTGCAAGTTATAGGGAAAAAAACACGGATTCACAAACCGACAAGTCTTGAAATCAGTCTTTTTGTAAAGATTACCTTCTACTAATAATATAGAATGAAAAAAATACAGGAAAAAGAGATGTAAGTTTTTTTTGATTGAAGGTCAAAAAGCCTGTGCTAGCGGCAAAGTAGCCCCAATAAAAGGGTGGCTAAATTGATCCTTTTGGTTGTCCAACTGACTGAAATTACGTTAATGAACGATTGTTCTAAGTACAAATCATT
>CAYGTU010000231.1:0-4112 GCA_964352945.1 uncultured Bacteriovoracaceae bacterium | reverse complement strand
AAATACAACAATCGTTGATGGTGCTGGAAATGGTAAAGCAGTTCAAGATAGAGTAGCTCAAATCAAAGCTGCAATTGCTGAAACTACTTCTGACTACGACAAAGAAAAACTTCAAGAAAGATTAGCAAAACTTGCTGGTGGTGTAGCTGTACTTTATGTTGGTGCTCCAACTGAATCAGAAATGAAAGAGAAAAAAGATAGAGTAGAAGATGCTCTTAATGCTACAAGAGCTGCAGTTGAAGAAGGTGTTATCGTTGGTGGTGGTGCTGCTTTAGTTCATGCTTCAAAATGTCTTGATAACTTTAAGACTGGAAATGAAGAGCAAGACTTTGGTGTTAGAATCATCAAGCGTGCTGTTGAAGAGCCATTAAGACAAATTTCAAACAACGCTGGTAAAGAAGCATCAGTTATTGTTAATGAAGTAAAGATGAATAAATCAACTACATTTGGTTACAATGCTAAAGATGATAAGTTCGAAGACCTAGTTAAAGCTGGTATTATTGATCCAACTAAGGTTACAAGAAGTGCACTTCAAAATGCTGCTTCTGTAGCAGGATTAATGCTTACTACTGAAACTATGATCGCTGATTTACCTAAAAAAGATGACGGTGGTGGAATGCCATCAATGGGTGGAATGGGCGGCATGGGTATGCCAGGAATGATGTAAAATTACTTCCCAGTAAATAAAATACAAAATTAAAAAGGGCCTCTAACGAGGCCTTTTTTTATATCTGTGAGTAGATTTGATATAATTGTTCAGTTAGATTCTTTTCATGAAATTTTTGAACATACTGCATGCCCTTTTTTACTTTCTCATTATACAGTTCTTTGTTTTCAAGAAGCTTTAATATGTTAATACCCATTTCTACTTCATCATAAGGATCAATTAGAATTTGATCAGGACCAGCAGCTTCAGGTAAGCAGGAAACATTTGAAGTGATAACAGGAGTGCCAGAGAATAAAGCTTCAATTATGGGTATTCCAAAACCTTCAAATATAGAAGGATAAATAAAAATTTTCGCCATTTGATAAATTTTAGGAAGATCAGAAAAGTCTACATTTTCTAAAAACAAAACACGATCCCAAAGTTTCTTTTGATTAACTTCTTCCTTTAATTTTTCTTTATATGCTTTACCTCTGCCAATAATAACTAAATGTATATTAGACTTATCTTTTATGTAATTGAGTGCCTTGATGATGGTTAGAGCATTTTTTCTTTCTTCTAAAGTTCCTACGTATAGTAAATATTCATTAGGCAAATTATATTTTGTTTTTACTTCCGATAAAGAAGTGATGCTATTTGATTGATAAAAAGATCGATGACATGTCTGATAGAGAACTTTTATTTTTTGGACTGGAACATTGTAGTACTCAATTATATCTTTTTTAGTTTGTTCACTGATAGCAATAACTAAATCAGATTTATGACAAGCATAATGAAATTTAAAGTCATAACTCATTCTATCTATCATGGGATAGTATTCGGGATATCTTTTAAATATGAGATCATGGATTGTAACTATTTTTTTAGCTTTGAAATCAGTTAGAGGTATTTCATTAGATAATCCATGAAAAATATCAAGGTCTTTTAGATCTTTTTTAATTCCAAAAGATCTCCAAATACTTGCTAATAATTTTCCTTTATTGGATAGATGAACAAATATATTGTCATTGTCATTTATAATGGAATCAAAAATTGTAAGTTTTTTCTCAGGAGTGTAAAGATGACATTCAACTTCAGGATAGTACTGAGAAAGATTCTCTACTAGAGTTCTCGAGTAGTTTCCTAGCCCTGTGCTGTTATTAAATATTCTTTTAGCGTCAAATCCTATTTTCATATAAGTATCAATATTTTACCCTGTATTTATTATATGTCTAACACCTGTTAATAGAAAGAAATGGCCTTTTGACCTTATATTCATTATATAAAAGCCACAAAAAGGACGTTATAGTGAAAATTGCACTAATTATATTAGGCATATTCTTAAGTAAATTTAGTTATTCAGATAGCATTAACGAAAAAAGAATTTCTTCCCTAAATTTCAAGGTAGATATCAATTCCTTAAAAGACGCAGATTTATTTTATTCAATGGAAGTCCTAACTAACGAAGAGTTTAAAGAATTAGATTCTCCTTTTAGAAACCTGGATTCGATAAACTTAAGAAATATGAGTGGAGTTAGATTAGTATTAACAAAAAGTGTATTTATTGTAGATAAGCCCTTAAGTTTTTTTTCTAAGGAAAGATTATTAGATGAGAAATTTAATGAAAAAACCATGTCAGATACGAAAGTTAGAAAAATTGATCAAGACAGTTTTAATGTTTATGTAAATGATATCTTTAACTATAGCTATGTTTTAAATGTTAGATATCTTTCAACAACTGAAATTCCATTTTTATCAACAACAAGTAAGGCTTCATTAGATAATATTCTAGAGTTTGAAACGTTTGAAGGAAAAAATATTATTGCTTTACGAGAGAGCATTGAATTTGATGCTCTAGCTAAAGGAACTGTATTTGCCACACGTCACGTTAGTCGTAAAGATGGTAAAACAGTTCTAGTCTCCTATGGAATATTAGCGATAAAAAAAATCTATGTACTACCAGGTGTTCTAGAAAGTAATCTTAAAAAATCTATCCTTGGCTTTAAAAAAGGTTTCAGTTCAATATAGGACCACCTGTGGGGGCAGTTTTGGCTCTCCGGTGCAACTTGGCCCAAACCAATTTTTCTTAATTTTAATCAGTTACAAGATTTTTAGTCATTTAGCGCTTCTATAAATTCTGGCATAGAACTTGAAATACTAATAAGTAAGAAGGAAGCACAGGAAGCGCTTCTGGAAAAAGTCCAAGGATGGTTGTAATGAAACTACAGAAGACAGACGGAATTGCTAATAGACCTCAAGTATTTTCTCTCTCTTCAAAAAATCCCTTAAAATTTGTTGGCACTACCACGGAGTTGAATCGCGATGAATATTGCGTAAGTAAGATAGGTAGAACGTCCACTGTTTTCTGTAGTTTTCTTTATTAAAACGATCAAGTAATAGAAAATCTTTCCTCTCCTATTTATTCTTAAAAGTTAGATCTTGTTTTTGCCGATCCATTTAATATGGAAAAAGGTAGATGGATTTACTTTATACAATTAAATAAAAAATTACCTGAATGGTTCTTTTATATGAGCCAAATTCTAAGTGAAGAAGGCATCAAACTTCTTCCAGTTACTCCAGAACAATTCTCACTACTATTTAGACAGCAATACAATGTTCATGCTCTTATTTTTACTCCTTCAGTAAAAGATCTTTGTACTTTTGAAGATGAAATTAAGCCACTTTTTAAGCAATTAATTTCTAACAAAATGCTAACCCTTTATCATTTAAGCAGTTTTTATTCTATGAAAGCTGAATTTAATACTCATATTTCACACAATCAATATGTTCATGTTAAACTACCAGTAGTTACTAAAATGATTTCATATTGGATTTCTGATCATTTTGACAGAAGTACTGAAAAGTCTAAGGTTTGGCCTGGAGGACGAAGAGCAACTCTTCCAGCTATGGGAGCATAGTGTGAAAAATTCCGAAGAAATAATTGCTGAAAAATATTTAATGATGTTCAAAGCTGATGCGATGAATTTATTCAGTCGTATTCTTTATCGTAAACCGGAATACATAACAATTTTTGCTTTAAAAAGAACAAGAGAACATTTTGAAGATGTTTTTAGAAATAGGTACAGAGATGTTACTATGCAAGAAATTGCTCATTGTAATAAAGAGACAATTGAAGCACTTAATATTTTCTATGAAGAGACAGAATCAATTAGATGGTATCTTTCAACTACTGAAGATATGCCCAATAGAGTTTCAGATGAGCTTGATAGAAAGTTTGTAAATCTTGAAACTTTTCACAATAATCTAATTATTCAAATTGATTCTGAGCTTGGAATTGAGAGTGATATTGAATACGGAACAGTTAAAGAACTTTCTTTTCAAGAGCAAGAATCAGAAAGCGAATTCGCAGAAACAAGTGAATCATACGAAGAATTTGAGGCCCAAGAATTAACGGACTTTAATGGGGATGATGATTCTACGTCATTTCGGGATGTTAACGACTCTACTG
>CAYGTU010000230.1:0-4193 GCA_964352945.1 uncultured Bacteriovoracaceae bacterium | reverse complement strand
TTGAAGATAATAGTGAGAATTGTCTTTTTCAGTTTGTTCAAATTTCTTACTAAAACCTGCTAATTCTTCAAGTCTTCTAATTTGAAATTCTTTAATTTGATATTCATTAAAACCATTTTCAATTGCCATTCCTTTAAGTTCACTATTGGTTGCAGCACTTGGATTATTAAGCATATCTACGACAAAATGTTTGATTCCATAAACTTCACTACAATTGCTGCATTTGAGATGGGCCATTTCTTGAGAAAGCTCTAATGTATTGAATTTACATTTACTACAAAAGGACTTATTTATTATATTTTGAAAATATTCGATATTATTTTGAATCACTATTATTCTCCAAGTGTTTGATATTGCAATAATACCTCATTCGAGGACTCGATGCTACCTAGAAGAGTTTTCAGTACTTAGAGCATTTTGATGTAGTAAAAAAATAAGATTAATTTAATTTTAGCCACATCTACTAAAGGAAAAAAGGCTAATAATTAAGAATACTTGACTAAAGTTTTTGTCTCAGCATCTCGATAAGTCAAAGGGATATACCCATACGGAGTAAATTTGAGATCTGTTGATAAACATTTTATTGTGACTTTTAGGGATGAAGATCATCCTACTGCTGACAAAAAAGTTACAATTAGAGTTAATGAATTAGGTGAATCCTATCTGGGGCCTAACTTTGTTAAACTGACTGGAATTGTTTTCCATACAAATCAAATGATTTTAGAAATGTCTGATCGTTTAAGTCGTAATAGATTCAAAGACACAGAGGCAATTCATATTTTAGCAACTGACATCATTAGAGTTGAAGAAATTTTTGGAAATAAATTTAAGAAAGCTAATTAGATTTGTTTTTATTAATTATCTTCTGATAGAGACTATAGTGTTCATTAATAAATTTTTTCATTTGATATTTTGTATTAAAACGTTCGAATCCTTTTTTCCCCATCTGAATCGTAAGCTCAGGATTATCTAGTAATTTATTCATGGCCTCTGCAAGTTGTTTTGAATTTTTCGGTTCAACTAAAAGTGATGATTCATTTTCTTTGGCAACTAGAGGTACTCCAGACTCAAGTCTCGTCGTGATTATGGCCTTGCTGCATTTCATTGCTTCTAGCTGAACAACTCCAAAATTCTCATTAGGTGTAATGGATGGTAAAACAAGAGCATAACAACTATGGTAAATAGCATTAAATTGATTGTTATCTTCGATTCGACCTTTCATTTCGATCTTGCTATTTAGATTATTCTTCTTGATAAGGTTAGCGAGATCATTTTCAAGTGGACCTTCACCAACAATAATTAATTTGGCATCAACTTCTTTCATTGCTTCAATCAAATATTCAATTCCCTTGTATCCAACAAGTCTTCCAACAAATAGAAAAAACTTACCATTCTCCTTTAAGAATATTTCTGAAGTTTTAGAAATCTCATCATTAATTAAAAAAGATTTTTCTTTCAAAGCAAATGGTATTATCTCGTAATTTTTGGAGTTATTAATCATTTTGGAGTATTTGATATGATTTATTGTAGGAATAATAATTGAATCTATGGTTTTTAAAAATATTTTGAAAATTGGTACATAAAAAAATTTCAATAATTTTTGATTTATAATATCACTGTGATGAGTAATAACTTTTGGTTTTCTTAGGCAAAATGATAATAATTCCGCAATGGGATTTGGGGTGTGTATGTGAATAATATCAGCCCATTTTGACTCTCTAATAAGGTGAAAGATCAATGTTGGGTTTAATGGTTGTGAAAAAAAAATTCCAATTCTAGGCACTCTTATAATTTTAATATGGTTAATTTGTTCTATCTTTAGTGTTGAGCATACATTGGAGCAAACTACTCGGACTTCGGCATTTTTTTCTACATAGGTTTGCTCGCATAAATCTTTAAGTACTGTTTCCATACCTCCATAGTAAGGATAATAATACTTTCCAATGTGTAGTATTTTCAAAGCATTAGCTCCATTTATCGAGTTTTCCGACTGAAAACGATACCAATTTTACTCTAGATGTATTTTATAGAATATTCAGCTGAAATTCTAGCTTTAATTAATTTCTATTATATTTAAGTACTGTTTTCTAATTCCGATAAGTTAACTGAGACACGAGGTTATTATTTGATGGGTGCATTACCTAAAAAAGACATTCAAGAATCAGAAGACGTTAAAGATGATATCAAAGAAGAAATCAAGAAAGTGCGTAAAGATTTAGAAGGCACTCTTAAGATTGATTACGATGAATTTGATATAGAGTCTGATGTACATAAGCGTGATCTAGACGAAGATAAAGATGCCAAGCTTTTAGAGATAATGAAGGATCCTAAAAGTAAAATAAAGATATCTATAAATGACGTGATAGAAGATTTTTCAGCACAACACATATATGACCTTTTAAATGGTTCTAGAAAGATTGATGAAATTATTATCGAACAGGTAAAACTTGATGAAGCCTCTAGAACTAGATTAAAAATAGATCCAGAAAGTTTTAAAGATAATATGGTCGAAGAATTTTTTCTAAATGAAAAAATTAAGCATCTTAAAAAAGAAGAAATTTTAAAATTAGGCGAAAGAGTCTTAAATAATAGTTTTTTTTCCACAGGGACCGAAGATGTTATTGAATCTGGGTATGATGGAGATTCTTCAGGTGGTGAAGTAATTCATCTTTTTGATAAAACCAATTCTAAAAAAGAAATTTCAAGTTCTGAAGTTTCACCAATGGTTATTGATAAACTAGGAAAAGATAATCCTGACAAAGATTATACTAACGTTGGTGGAATCACTTTTAATAGACATAAGATTAAAAGAAGGGTTACGAAAAGAAATTCGGAGAAAAATTTCTATAAAGCTGTCAATCATTCAGATTTATTTAAAATTGGACAGTCATACTTAGCAGACTTTGTTAATAATAAGAATGCATTTGCTTTTACTTCTATGGATGAAAAAATTCATATAGAAAAAACGTTATTCGGTATTTCAAGTTATTTTAATTTTCACTGTCAAACCAAGGTGACTATCTTTACGACAAAGCTTGAAAAATCATTTCTAGCCGAAAATTTTAAAGATTTAAAAACAGAGCTTGTTCAAATTCCGGCTTTAAACATCCAATTTAAATGTATGAGTTCAGATATAGTCGAAATTCTTGAATTTGAAACATTGGTTGAATTGAAAACTGTTTGCGAGGATTTTCATTTAGATGAATTAATAGACTGGTATATTACAAATTCAGACGTGGTATTATTTAATATTCCAAATCTTGAGCAACTTAATAAGCAGCGAGACCTATTCTTCCCTATAGTAAATAGAGTGAGTAATATTAGCTTCGTTATTTCTGAAGAAGAATCAAAACTTAAAGATATTGAGAAAATGATAAACTTCTATGAGAATTATGGTGTTGATATAAAAGGCGCATTAATAAAAAAGAAAAGTGTAGGGAGTCATTAATGAGTTTTGCTAAAAAAATTATAAAAGACATTGAAGACCCAACCTTAGATACTGAGGGGAGAATTGATAATACAATTCCATTTAGAAACTCTAATGAACAGAATTTTAATCAGAGTCCTATTTATAAAGTTAAAAATCATCAAGAGTTATTCCAAGTAGGTAAGTCATTCTTGAAAGATTACCGGATGAGAATTTCGTCATTTGCTATTAGCTCAGCAGGATATAAAGAAGCTCAAAAGAAAACAGTAGTGGGACTTGCAAGTTATTTTGATCAAGTTTTAAGTGAAGTTAAAATATTAGTTGTTTGTGATAATATCGAGGACTTTTTCTATAAGCAATTAATAGATAAATCCAAGGTGGAACAATTTGATTTAGATGAAGAAGTTGCGATTCAAATTTTTAATTTTAATGACAAAATATATTTAGCAGATATGAAAGAAATGACAGATTTACAATTAAACTCAGAAGGATTAAGAGAGCAAACAAGAAAACTTTCTTATCTAACAGATGCATTTGATATTTTGTTATGGGATGTTCCCGAATTAGCTGAATTGAAAAATAACATTGAAGCATATTTTCCAGTAATGAATCAATTTCATAGTATATCCATAATTATTGGAAGAGAGACAACTAGTAAATATGAAATTGAAAGAATCAAAACATTTTTTGAAAATTACAACATAACTTTAAAAGGTGCGATTTTTAGTGATGCAGTAGTCAATCCGGAAAAGAAATGGTGGAAATT
>CAYGTU010000229.1:0-4327 GCA_964352945.1 uncultured Bacteriovoracaceae bacterium | reverse complement strand
GCGTTAAAATATGCTAATAGCGATATCGAAAAAGCTGAGTTAAAGACTATTGTTGAAAAAATTGAATCAGAAAGATTACCGGCCTCAAAAAAATAATTGTAGATTCCTTGTTTTTAAACCATTCTATTGTCATGAAAATAATACTTCTGTTACTTCTTTTAAATACTTCGTCGTGTTCTTTAATGAGCTGGTTTTATAAAACGGAGATAAAAATAAATGATTTATCTAAAAATATTTGTTTAAACGGTGAAGGTTCGGGAAAAATTCATATTAATGATGATTCCTACTCTTTTGATTTTCAAAGTGCTTTAAAAGATAAGAAGTGGCTTCTTGGAATTCAATTCCCTTTTAGGGGAGAGGAGCTTTTAGAAGTAAACTTCGATAATGAGAATTATTATTTATCAGGGGATTTTTATCAAAAGATTGAACAAAGAATAAAGTCCACAAGTCCTAAGGCGATTATGGACTTTGAAATTTTTTCTAAAGAGCTAGCTTTTTTTATTGAGGAACTTAAAAACATCAAAAAAGAACCTAAGTTCTATGAAAAATGTGAGAAAATTGATCAAAAATATCAATGTAAGTATTTTTATAAAAACCGAGTGGAAAAGGTGACTATTTGGCACCAAGAAGAAAAAAGTATTGAGTATAATCGTAAGTTAAATAATTCACTTGAGCTTGTTGCAAGCTTCAAATACCCCTCAGAGCAAGGCTTTAGAGAAATTGACATCAAGCTAAAACAACTGGTGCAAAAGCGACACGACTTAAATTACTCTCTGCAACTTTTTAATAAGAATTGCATGTAATCCAACCTTAAACTACACTAATAGCTAGCCTGATCAGAAATATTTATTCAAATATTAAAACTAATTAGGTAACCTCCATTTTGAAAATTCCATGGTGGGTGAGAGAGAGAAAAATAAAAATTAAATATTGGAGAATTAAAATGAAAAAATCATTTTTGATTTTTTTGAACTTATTGTTAGCTTTAAGCGTATCTTGTTCAAAAAAAGTTGATGTTAAAACAAATGAATTAAACTTTTCTGTTGGTGCTGAGATAAAAGGCTTTGACCCAATCTATGCGGAAGATTCATATTCAGGTGGTCAGATTGCTTTAGTATACGAAAGTTTATTACAATTTCACTATCTAAAAAGACCTTATACACTAGAACCAAATCTAGCTGCTGAAATGCCAAATGTTTCAAGCGATGGTTTAACTTATACATTTAAATTAAAGAAAGGCGTAATGTTTCATGATTCTCCAGCATTCCCTAATGGTAAAGGAGCTGAACTAACAGCAAAAGATGTAGAGTATACAATTAAAAGAGTAGCCGATCCAAAACTTCAATCGACAGGATGGTGGTTATTTCAAGATAAGATTGCAGGCCTTGATGCTTGGAGAAAAAAGTATGCCACTGCTGAAGGTGTAAATTATGATGAGAAAATCGAAGGTCTTACAGTTGTTGACGATCACACAATTCAATTTAAACTAGCGAAACCATTTCCACAGTTTTTATATTCATTAGCAATGTCTTTTAGTTATGTTGTAAGTAGAAAAGCAGTCGAACATTACGGGAAAGATTTTATTAATTTTCCTGTAGGAACTGGACCTTTTGTTCTTCCAGAATTTAAAAGAGGAAAGAAAATTGTTTATACAAAAAATCCTAATTATAGAGAAGAAAAATATCCTTCAGCTGGAGAGGAAGCAGATAAAGCAAATGGTTTATTAGCAGATGCTGGAAAAAAACTGCCTCTTGCTGATAAAGTTACGATTCATATAATGCCTGAATCTCAGCCTCAATGGTTAAACTTTTTAAAGGGCAAACTAGATAGAATGGGAATTCCTAAAGACAATTTTGAACAAGCTATTTCAGCTGGAAAGTTATCTGATGAAATGATCAAGAAAGGTATTTCTCTAGATATATCTCCAGGACTAGATGTTACTTATATTGCATTTAATACCGAGGATCAACTATTTAAAAATAATGTAAATCTTAGACGTGCAATGAGCTTGGCTTATAATGTAGAAGAATCAAATACAAAATTTTATAATAAACTGGGTGTTCCAGCTCAATCCGTAATTCCACCAGGAATTGCAGGTTATGATCCAAATTATAAAAACCCATTTTCAGTTCATGATATTGCAAAAGCAAAAGAGTTCATGAAAAAAGCTGGATTTCCAGATGGCAAAGGCCTTCCTGTAATTAATTATGAAACAACAGCAACGACAATTGCTCGTCAAATGGCCGAATTTTTTGCAATGAAAATGAAAGACATTGGAGTTATTGTAAATGTTTCTACTAATACATGGCCAGAATTAATGAAAAAAGTAAAAGCTAAACAAGCAATGATGTATGGAATGAGCTGGTTAGCTGATTATCCGGATGCTGAAAACTTTTTACAATTATTATATGGACCAAATAAAGCACCAGGTTCAAATGGTTCAAATTTTGATGATCCAGCATTTAATGAAATGTTTAAAACTTCTTCTGTTATGCAAGATTCACCAAAAAGATCAGAAATTTATAAAAGTGCAGCACAATACTTAGCTGATCAAGTTCCATGGATTCTTGGAATTCATAGACTTAATTATGGACTTTCTCAAGGTTGGTTAAGAAACTTTAAAGAGTCTGCATTTAATCATGGAAACATGAAATATTACGGTGTTGATTTAGCAAAAAAACAAGAGTTAATAAAAAACTTTTAAGGATTTTTGATGTTTGCTTACGTAGCTAGAAGATTATTATATGTTATACCTGTTATCTTAGGAGTTTGTTTTTTAATATTCTTCTTATTTAATGTTGTTAATGGTGATCCGACTTTAATTTTACTTGGTAAGCACGCAACTCCAGAAATGATGAATGAATTAAGAGAGCAACTTGGATTAAATAAGTCGCTCTTTATGCAGTATTTAGACATTGTAAAATCTGCTTTCACCTTTGAATTTGGAAGATCTTGGGCAACTAAACAAGAGATTTGGGATATGCTAAAAGTGGGGGCAGTTCCATCGTTAACAGTTTCGCTTCCTGCATTTATCTTTGGGCAGATATTTGCCATATTAGTTTCTCTAGTGGTTGCCTTTTATAGAGGAAAGGGTATTGATAAGTTTGTAAGAGTAATTTGTATAGGGATGATGAGTATTTCATCATTAGTATATATTATTGTTGGACAATACTTTTTAGCTTACTATCTCGGATTATTTGAAATTTCAGGTTACGAATTTAGTTTTCCAGAATTTATCCCTTATGTAATTTTACCAATTATCATTTGGCTTGCACTATCTATTGGTCCAGACGTTAGGTTTTACAGAACAGTTATGCTGGATGAGATTTATCAAGACTATGTTAGAACGGCGAAAGCAAAAGGTTTATCGGAATCAGTTATTTTATTAAAACACGTTTTAAGAAATGCACTGATCCCAATAATTACGATGGTTGTAGTGCAGATACCATTTTTAATCTTAGGTGCACTTTTAATAGAAGCATTTTTTCAAATACCAGGGTTAGGTGGAATAACATTACAAGCTTTGAATAGTTCTGATTTTCCCGTTATTAAAGCAGTCGCAATTTTATCGGCTCTAACTTATATAGTTTTTGAATTAATTAAAGATATTTTATACACATTTGTTGACCCTAGGGTGAAACTAAAATAAAGGTTTTATAAAAATGGCTAATGAAGGTAAGTCTCTCTGGCAAGATGCAGTTGAGAGAATTAAAAGAGATAAACTGGCAGTCGCAGCACTGATTATTGTGGCCATCTATAGCTTAATAGCAATTCTTTCTTCTATAGGTTTGTTAGCCGCTGACTGGGGGCAAGAAGTTGGAGCAGCTTATTCAGCACCAAGTTCGGATTTTATTTTAGGAACAGATATTTTTGGACGTGATGTTTTACGAAAAGTCATTCACGGTACTCAAGTTGCTATGAGTATAGGTTTTGTTACAACAGTAGTAGCAGCTGTCATTGGAATTTTTTTAGGTGCACTTGCTGGATATTTCGGTGGAGTTGTTGATGAAATTATAGTTTGGTTTTATACAACAATGAGTTCTATTCCAGGAATTATCTTGTTAATGAGTTTAGTTCTTGTTTTAGGCAAGGGTATTCTTGCGGTTTATATTGCTCTCGGAGTTACTAGTTGGGTTGGACTTTGCCGTCTTATTCGAGGTGAGGTAATGAAACATAAAAATAGAGAGTATGTCCAAGCTGCATCTGCTATTGGAGCAGGACATATGAGAAAACTATTTATTCATATTCTTCCAAATGTTTTTCATATTGTAATTATTCAGTCTTCATTACTTTTTCAGACTGCAATTAAATCTGAAGTTATTCTATC
>CAYGTU010000228.1:0-4337 GCA_964352945.1 uncultured Bacteriovoracaceae bacterium | reverse complement strand
GTATAAATGGAGCTTTAAGCTGATCCCAGTAGTTTTCAGGTATTTTATGCATTTTAATGCCCACTTCTTCAATTTGTTTTTCAGGAAGAAAAAAAGTTCCAAAAATATGATCCCAAAAGACAGTTTGATTTCCGAAGTTACTATTCGAATTTTTCCAGTTTGGAGAATGATGTACCCTATGAGTGGCACAGGTTTGAAATATATAATTAAATATTCCAGGCTTGATATCAATATTACAGTGTTGAAATTGTCCGTTTATACTCATAAACATCATCCATAGACCTAGTACTTCTGAATTGGCCCCAAGAAAGACGAGTACACCTAGCTCTGAGGTGTAGACGATGAAAAGATTGATTGGATGAGTTCTAGCTGATGCCCAAAAATGAAGCTTTTCAGGAGTGTGATGAACGACATGTATTTTCCACCCAAGATTTGTCATATGTGTCCATCGATGAAAAAGATATATGAATAGATCGGCAAATACAATTGCTATTAATAATTGAACTATAATTGACCAATGATTCGGCCATACATGAAGTACACTAAGATCCCATCTAGTCGCAAAATAAAATATCATTAATTTTAATAGAGGAGTAATTAGGATTGCGGCACTTAATGAATAAATAATATCAAGCTTGAGCATTTTTTTATCAGGACGCCAATCATCTCTATAGGGAAGTATAAATTCTAATATCCAGATCATAATGTTTACGCTTACTAGAATTGAAACTAAAGCAGAAAATGGAATTGCACCGTTTGCTCTAGAATTCCATGCAAATAAAAGTGCTATGATAATTGTTAGTGGATATATTAAAAATTGAATAAGTTTTTTTAGATTTTTTTTCATGAATTCCCCTTAGCTATTATAGGGAATTTAATAGTTTAATAACATTCGCATTTAATAATTGCTTATATAGCTAATTTTACTAACTTAATTTGTTTTTTTGGATATGTGCTCATAAAGTTGCCAACAGAATTGACTGATAATTTGCTCAGATTCAATTATAAAAAGTTGTATAATTTCAATGGCTTATAGATATTGCTAACCATTATAATCTCCAATCATTTAAAATAATAATAAATTTCTGGAGGGACGTATGAAAAAAATTATTGAAGTTACAAAAAATGTAGATGTTAAGCGAGAAGATGTTTTTCTCAGTACTAATAATCTAAAAGTTTTGAAAACTTATCCAGTAGTAAGAAGATTAAATTTTAAGAGATTTTTAGGCCTTGGCTTAATCATAGCTTCTTTTATTATTGGGAAAACAATGGGTGTAAGTGAAACAAAGAAAAATTACATTTTGTCTGACATATCAAAAAGAAATTATTCTTCAAATTACTTTAAATCACTCAAGGAAAGTAAACTTTCTCATTTAAGATATAAAAAGATTGATTTTAAACATTATATAGATTCTCTAGATAACAGGGAATATGAAAGTTATTCTCATTATCTGAGTCAAAATACGACAGCTTATGAGATGTTCAGAGAGGATATGGATTATAATAGAAAAATATTTATAGCTAAGCATGATATTATTGGAAAGGACAGAATGAAATATCTAGATTTCAATCATCGAAATAGGATTTTAATGTCTGATTTTAGAAAAACACTCGAGAAACATAGAGATCAATATAGAGATTACGATCTTTCAATTAGAAAAATTGAGAGGCTAGCAAATAATAACTAATTTAAAAAATTTATACAAAGAGGCTAGATGCTAAGGTAAATAATTTTGGTATCTAGCTTTAAGTATTTCTAAAGTCTACTCACACCCAGCAATAAAACAACGAGTGTGAAAACAACCTTTCGTACATTATCCATGACTTGAGTTGACAGTTTTTTTGTAGCAAGTTTGACTATAAATGCAGAAAGAATAATACCCAGTATAATAAAATTAGTATCCGTATTAAATTTAAAATCAAATCCAGAATTAATTTGAATAATTAATGATGAAAGCGAAGAGAGGGCTACTGTGAGTAAACTAGTTGCAACCGCACTTTTTTGATCAAATCCATAGAAAGTCATCAGTATAGGAAACATTAATACACCACCACCTAAACCTGTAAATGTTGTAAGTGCCCCTAAAACTAAACCAACCATAATGGTAAGAAGCACAGGAGTTGTCGTGCTGTCTTTAGGTTTTACTTTTGAAGGCATCCAGATATTGTAGAGTGAATAAAGAGCAACTATTCCGAGTAATATTGCCATATAAAACTCTGGAAAAATCTTTTTATAAGGATTTGTTAGATAGCTTCCTAGAGTTGAAAGAGCAATTAATAGTAAAGATATTTTATAATTAACGAACTTTTTTTGAAATATAAGATTTGATAAAGATGCAATAATTACTGCTAGCAGCGAATAGACAGTTGCCTCTTTGAAGCTCATTTTAAGGATTAGGGTGAAAATGGGAATTGATACCAGAGCTCCACCTGCTCCGGTTAATCCCATGACTGTACCTATAATGCTTCCAAGTATAATTGGCATAAAGCTCTCTTTTGTTCAAAATTATTTTAAGAATTTTTTATCTACAAATTTCAAGCAATACATTCCTAAAATCATTGAAATGATAAAAATGATTATTTCAACTTTACCACTGGCAATTGATACTAATGCCGGCCCTGGACAAATTCCTGCCCATCCCCAGCCAATTCCAAAGAGACCTGCACCAGTTAAAAGTTTTTTATCAATAACAGTATTTGAAGGCACGTAAAATTTTGTATCCAGTAGGGGAGAAGTTCTTTTTTTAATAAGCTGATAAGCTATAGAGTGAACTAAAATAGCTCCAACCATAACTCCAATAAGGCTCATATCCCAACTTCCAAAAAGATCAAGGAATCCTTTAACTACCTTAGCATCAGTCATTCCGCCAATACCAAGACCAAGAGCAAATAAAAGACCTACGATAAACGATATAACCAGTTTCATAAAATTCCTTTAATTGATTTAAAAATTAATACACTGATAACTCCAAAGCTTATAAATGTAACCGTTGCTATAATTGATCTCATTGAAAATCTTGATATTCCACACACACCGTGTCCTGAAGTACATCCATTTCCAAGTAAAGTTCCAAAACCTACTAGAAAACCTGCAAGTGCATAATCAAAATAGGAGAGAGAGTCTGAAAGATTTAAGATCTCTGGTTTTAGAATTCGGATAATAAATCCACCAGAAATTAAACCTATTAAAAAAGCCCATCTCCAGAATGTTTCATCTTTTTGAGGACTGATTGCTCCTGAAATAATTCCACTAATTCCTGTAACCCTTCCATTGAAAATCAACATAAGGCTAACAGCAAGTCCTATAATACCACCGCCAACTAATGCATTTGTCATTTATTACCTCTTTAAGTTATTTTTTATGGCATACCAAGATTCATTTAATCGATATGCTTTAAATCCACTTTCTCTTAATTCATTAACAGCAAAAGACGATAGGGCACAAAATCTTCCTCTGCAAAAAACTAGAATAATTTTATTCTTATTTAATTTATGTAAATGATTAAAAATATATGAAATAGTTATATTTATTACATTAAGTTCTTTAATTGAATCAATTACTTCATCACTAGGTCTAACATCCAAAAGAATAGCTTCATTATTTTTAACCATTTTTAAAGTATTCTTTAAATTTTCATCCCAATCAATTGCTCCATAAATCTCTTTAGAGTTAATCGAAAGATTTGGATTAATCTCCTGAGTGAGGTTTTGACAAGCTTCCCAGTAAGAATGAACTGCTGGGTGAAGTGTATAAAGTCTTTTTTGAGCTTGAACTGAAACATCAACAAGATTACTTGCAAGCATCTTTCTTAAATGCATTGAAGTGTTAGCTATACTCTGGTCTACCTTATTTGCTAGTACTTCAACAGTTAAAGGGCCCTGTGATAAAAAATGAATAAGCTTCACTCTAACGGGTGAAGACATACCAGCAATAATTTCGGACATCTTTTCAAATATGCTACTTTGCTGTTCTTTTAGTATGTGAAGTTTTTTATTCATTTTTTAATTATATTGCATATTATTCAATTAATCAATTGAATAATGAAATAAATAGTGTTATAATACTATTAACTACTTAAAAAAGAGGTAAATATATGAAAATACAGCATTTCTTTGATCCAGACACTTATACACTAACTTATATAGTCTCTGATGAGCAGACAAAAGATGCCGTCATCATTGATCCTGTTATGGATTTTGACCCACCCTCCGGTTTAGTGAGCGATAAAAGCTTAAAGCCTGTGCTTTCCTATATAAATGAAAATAATCTTACGATTAAAGCGATTTTAGAGACTCACGCTCATGCGGATCACTTATCTAGTTCTCAAGTTTTAAAG
>CAYGTU010000227.1:0-4338 GCA_964352945.1 uncultured Bacteriovoracaceae bacterium | reverse complement strand
AGCTTTACCTGTAAAAAAATCTTTAAACTGATTCATACCAGCATTAGCAAAAAGCAGCGTAGGATCATTTTGTGGAATTAATGGAGATGAATCAATTTTTTCATGACCATTTTTTTCAAAAAACTCTGTAAACTTTTTGCGAATCTCTGTGCCTTTCATAGTGTATCCCTGAAGTAAATTAACGCTTATTACTAACATAAAATGAATGATATTAGTAACTTAAAGTTATTTAGCAGTTTGGAAAGTTATAAGTGATTGAAAATTTGTTTCAAATATAGTTTGAAACTGCTTTTTGAATGCAGTCTTGGGAGTAGCCTTTTGTGAAGAGGAAGTTATAGAGTTTTGCCTTCAACTTCATCTTGTCTTCATAGCCCTTTGGAATTTCTTTATTACGCAGCTTTTTTTCAATTAACTTATTAATAGTATCATCATCAAAAATTTCATATTCAGATCTAATTTGATTAATATCATCTTGGTTTATTGAAAGCATTTCTTCTGCACATTTTTGAAGAATGTAATTATCAGAATAATTTTTTACTAAAAGAGTTTTTATTCTAATTCTTTTATATTCATCTTCTCTTAAGTAATTTAACTCAATTAATCGATTAATAGTGGTTTGAATTTCTTCAAAAGAATGCTTTCGATCAGTAAGTTTCTGTTTCATTTTATAAACAGAGTAATCTTTAATAGAGAGAATTCTTATAGCATAATCAAATGCTTTTTTTTCTTGTTCTGTCATAGTTTTTAAAAAGGCCCGAATCATCGGGCCCTATATTATTATTGAATTGTTTTTTTAGCTTTTTTGCCTTTTTTCTTAAGATTATCAATCATTTCAGAAGATGCTTTTAAATCATCTTTGATTTCGATTTCACCTGTTTCTGGATTAACAGTTTCAACTATTTTTGAAGGAGTCGATCCAATTCCAAATTTAGCTAATACTTTTTCTCTGATTTCAGCTAAAATTACGGGATTATCAGCTAGGAATTGCTTAGAGTTTTCTCTACCTTGACCAATCTTTTCATCATTGTATGCATACCATGCACCAGATTTTTTAACGATATCATTTTCAGAAGCTAAATCTAAAATATCACCAGTTTTTGAAATACCTTCACCATACATAATATCAAATTCAATTTGCTTAAATGGAGGAGCAACTTTATTTTTTACAACTTTTACTCTTGTTCTATTTCCAATAACATCTTCACCATTTTTGATGGCACCAATTCTTCTGATATCTAATCTACATGAAGCATAAAATTTAAGTGCATTTCCACCAGTAGTTGTTTCTGGATTTCCAAACATAACACCAATCTTCATTCTTAACTGATTAATAAAAATAACAGTACAATTAGATTTTGAAATTGAGCCTGTTAATTTTCTTAAAGCTTGAGACATAAGTCTTGCTTGAAGACCCATATGTGAATCTCCCATATCTCCTTCAAGTTCAGCTCTTGGAGTTAAGGCAGCAACAGAATCTACAATTAATAAATTAACAGCACCCGATCTAACTAGCATGTCTGCAATTTCCAAAGCTTGTTCACCATTATCTGGTTGAGAGATTAATGTATTTTGAACATCAACACCTACTTTATTTGCATAAGCAGTATCTAGTGCATGTTCAGCATCAATGAAGGCAACAGTTCCACCGGCTTTTTGAGCCTCGGCAGCAATGTGTAGTGTAAGAGTTGTTTTACCTGATGATTCTGGTCCATATATTTCAACAATTCTTCCTTGAGGAATACCACCAATTCCAAGAGCAATATCTAAACCTAAACATCCAGTAGAAATGCTTGGAACATTAAGTTTTGACTTTGCATCATCAAGTTTCATAATTGCACCTTTACCAAATTGCTTTTCAATTGTAGCAAGTGTTAGTTCAAGGGCCTTTTTCTGATTAGAATCGTTTGTGAATTGTGATTTTTGAGACATTTTTTCTCTCCTAAAAAATTTTGTTAATATGAAACCTACCAATAGTATGTAGCGTAGGCAATAATAATGCAAGCAAAAATACGGAAAAGTTACGGATCTGTAAATTGCTGATATTATTGATAATTAAATGTTGTTGAGGGAAAATTGGTACAATTTTAAATAAAACGCGAAGCAACAAAAAAGTAAATAGTTCCAGAAAATAGCGCTGCAATTACATCATCAATCATCACACCAAAGCCATTTGTAATTTTTTTATCAAAATAGGAAATGGGTGGAGGTTTAAGTATATCAAATACTCTAAATAAAATAAAAATGATCGCAAGGTTCATAGGAGAATCACTCGGGTACGCTAACCATGTGATGTACATTCCTACAACTTCATCTATTACAATCCAACCAGGATCATGAAGATTATGTTTTTTTTGATAGTACTCTGTTACTAAAGATCCAAGAGTGAATACAATAATTATAATTATAATATGAGTTAATAAACTTAATTGAAGTTGATAGAGACCGTATAGTACTGGGACAGTTGCAAGGGAACCCATAGTGCCAGGGGCTTTGGGAACAAGTCCTGTGCCAAAAAAAGACAAGAACAGTTTGGAAATATGATCACTAAAGGTATTGTTTTGCTCTTTCATGTATAATAAGTTAGTTGATAACAAATAAATTATACAGTGTTAAAGAATGGATAGACCAGATTATTTAAATAAATATACAGTTAATTGGGAAACTTTCGACGTAATGGTTGGGGGTAAGTCTTCGCTCGATGTTGATACTTATCTTGGTGAGTTTGATAAGGAAGATGATGCGGATCATTTCTTGAATGGTTATGGTTTTGATTATAAAGATCCAATTCAAACAGCGGAAATCTTTGGTAACTTTCAAGAAGCGCTTCAATTCATTAAAAGATATTTTTTAAAAGAGGGAAATGAAGAGGGTCTTGATTATGTTATCCCACCTTCACTTTATACAATATCAGGTGTTAATGAATTGCTTTTGATTTCAACTCGTTTTGATAATAAAAAACATTCAACTGAAGAAGCTATATGGGCAGGGATTGTATTAAAAGTTATGCATACAATTTTGCATACAGATAAAGATTTAAGATATAGATACTTTTCTCAAATTCAACAACAGATATTTGATAGGTTTTATAAGTTTGTTATTAGGGAAGGTGATGATCTTTACTTATCAAGTGAGAATCATCCTCAGAAAGTTGAACTTTTAGACTTTCAAACTAAAGCTAAAAAACATAGAGATAGTATTATAATAAAACTTCTACACAAAAAAGAAAATGTTGCTGAAGAGCTATTTGATAGAATTGGTGTTCGCTTTGTTACTAAAGATAAATTTGATTCACTAAGGGTATTAAAGTTTTTATATAAAAATTATATTATTATTGCTAATAATGTTAAGCCAAGCCGTTCACATAATTCTTTAGTAGATCTAACTAAATTTAAGCATGAATATTTTAAAGTTGTAAAAGATGCAATTAAAGACAAGTGGCCTGAAGAGAAGTTTTTAGAAGCTGTTAGACTTGCTGCAAATAATTCACCTGGTGATGATGCTGGAAATAATGAGCATAGTCTTCATGGTTATCAAGCAATGCACTTTACTTGCAGACAACTCATTAAATATAGAAATCCATTCTTAAAACAATTTTTAAAAACTAAAGCACTTGCCAGAGAAGTTGAGGGTGAGTTAGCAGAGGCTGTTTTAAAACTTGATATTTCTGGAATTGCTAAGGATGTGAGATTTTTCTATCCGTTTGAAGTGCAAATTACAGATTTAGAAGGCCATAAAATAAATACTGAAGGTGAAGCAAGTCATCAGGAATATAAAAAAGCACAAATAATTTCAGCAATGAACCGACTTTTTAAACCCTTAATTGAATATAAAAATTCTAAATCTTAGTTATAAATTGATCAAATCTCTCATTTACAAAACTTGGAAAATCAACTTGTGGCACATGACTGCCCTTATGGATAACATACAGTTCAGATGAAGGAAGAAGTTCAGCTAATAAGAACTGTAGATAATTTGGAATTACGTTATCTCTGTCACCACCTATAACTAAAGTTGGTTGTTTTATTTGATCGAGATGACTAATGATATCGTGATGAGTGAGCTCATTATAGAGCTGAAAGAATAACTTTGGTCCCAGTTCAATAATTTTAGACAAATAAATATCTATAAATTCTTTAGACGTCTGTTTCGCATTAAAGCCAGATTGATGGACAATTGTTTTTGTAAAAGTGGTATCTGATAGATTTTTCCACACCCAATTAAAATGATCTGGATACTTGTCTAATAATATATTTAGATAAGGAGTTAAAAACGACATTATATTTGAATCAAACATTACGTCTTGAACAGAGAGGATGACACCACTTAAAAGAGTTAGTG
>CAYGTU010000226.1:0-4369 GCA_964352945.1 uncultured Bacteriovoracaceae bacterium | reverse complement strand
TTTGTACACATTTAGGATGTGTTCCAACATGGTTACCTGGTGAGAGAAAATTTAAATGTCCTTGTCATGGTTCTGGTTACTATCCAAATGGAATTAATTTTGAAGGCCCAGCTCCAAGACCTTTAGAGAGATATAAAGTTTCTTTAACTGGAGATGGAAAAGTAAAAGTAGATAAGACAAAAGTTTTTAGATACGAGAAAGGTGAATGGGATCACCCTGAATCATTTATTGAAGTTTAATAAAATAATAAAGTAGGAAAAAGAAATGGCTGACAAAGGTCTTGCAAAAAAAGTTGCTAACACACAAGTTTGGAAATCTATTTTTAGACATGGACCACCAAACAATGCAAGAAACAGAGCTTCTGTTGTTGCAGGAAACGTGTTTTTGCATTTACATCCAATTAAATTAAAAAAATCTGGAGTTCAGCTTGGGTACACTTGGTGTATGGGTGGATTAACGTTTTTTATCTTCTTAGCACTTACAGTGACAGGAATTTTATTAATGTTTTATTATCGTCCAACAGCAGAATATGCCTATAACGATATTATTGCTTTTAAAGAACACGTGCCTTTAGGGATTATGCGAGAGCTACATCGCTGGGGAGCTCACGCAATGGTTATTACAGTTTGGCTTCACATGTTTAGAGTTTTCATGACTGGTTCATACAAACCGCCAAGAGAATTTAACTGGGGTGTTGGTGTAATTCTTTTAGTTTTAACATTACTACTTTCATTTACGGGATATTTACTTCCATGGGATCAGCTTGCAATTTGGGCGATTACAGTTGGATCGAATATGGCAAAAGCAACTCCATTTATGGGCCACGGTGGTCCAGGTGCAGCTCTTGCAAGAATTGGTGATTTCGTAATGGTCTCTGATAAAAACGATGTTCGTTTTCAATTATTAGGTGGTCGTTTCGTAGGTGAAGCAGCATTACTTAGATTTTATATTTTACACTGTGTATTTATTCCATGTGTAGTTGCAGTTTTAATTGCTATTCACTTTTGGAGAGTTAGAAAAGACGGTGGGATTTCGGCTCCATTATAAAAGGATTTTTAGGAAACTATGAAAGCACTTATTAATATTATAGCAGAACCAGTTTACTCATTTACGATCGTAATTTTTGCTTACTTGTTTATGATTAAGAAAATGGAAACTGTTGGAACAAAGAAGTTTGGTTTAACAGCTCTAGGGGTAGTTTTACTGGTAACAGCTTATTTATTTGCAGATCCTACTTTTTATTTAATTATTACTACGCCGGATAATATTCCGATTATCATTCTTTTATCTCTTGTTTTATGGAGTACTTGGTTTTCTCTATATAAAGGTGTTCAAAATGATAATAGAATTGCTGAAGGTCTTCCTCCAATCGAAGGAACTCCTGAAAATAGAGAAAAAGTTTGGGCATGGCCTAACTTAGTTTACACAGAATTATTTTGTATTATAGCAACAACGATTTTTCTTATTGTATGGGCCATTATGTTCAAGGCTCCTTTAGAAGAGCCAGCCAACCCAACATGGGCACCAAACCCAGCCAAAGCTCCATGGTACTTTCTTGGTCTTCAAGAAATGCTAGTTTATTTTGATCCATGGCTTGCAGGGGTTGTGCTTCCAGGGATTATTTTAGTTGGGTTAATTGCTATTCCGTATATTGATACAAATCCAAAAGGAAACGGATACTACACTTTTAAAGAAAGAAAATTTGCTATATCAACTTTTCTTTTTGGGTGGCTAGTTCTTTGGATCTTCTTAATTATTGTTGGAACATTTTTTAGAGGTCCCAACTGGACATTCTACGGTCCATTTGAATATTGGGATGTTCATAAAGTTGTGCCTGAAAACAATATCAACCTTTCAGAAATTATGTGGATTAAGTTATTTGGAATTAGAATGCCAGGAAATATCTTGTTAAGAGAAATTTTTGGTTTAATAACTTTAGGGATTTACTTTGTAGGCTCAGCTTTTGTTTTAACAAAAACATGGGGAAAGAAGTACTTAGAGAGAATGGGAAATATTAGATATTTCTTAATGGTATTTCTGATTTTAATGATGGTGACATTGCCTGCAAAAATGTATTTGAGATGGATTTTCAATCTTAAGTATATTGTAGCGATGCCAGAATTTGAGTTAAATATTTAAAAAAATATAAAGGTATATTGAGCATGAAAAAAGAACCTGGTATGGCATATAACATGAAAACACTCAACAGAGTGTTTGCGGTGCTGTCTGTTTTATTTGTACTAACTGTATTTTGGGTTTTCCTAGATGATTTCATCAGACCATGGAAAGTAGTTCAAGTTAAAGCAATGAAAATTGAGCAAGCTAAATTAACTGCTAAGTTAATTGAGCTAGATAAAACTATTGATCACACCGAGGTAGATGAGTTAACAGAAAAAATAGATGCAGCAGAAAAAACTATTGAAGGTCAAAAAGCTCAATTAGATAAACTAGAATCAGATTTAAGTAAAGTTCAAAAAAATGTATACGCTCAAAAAATGGAAAATGGGATTAATGGTTCAACATTTAATTCTATAAAGTTTAAATATGAGAGTGCATTACATCACAATCATCCTCACCAAGCTGAAGCAGTAAAAGGATCTCTCGAGAAATACGATAGACTTTTTAAAATTGGTGTTAATAAACTTAAAAATTATCAAGCAGAAGAAAAAAATATTTTAGATGCGATCGCTCTTCTTAATAAAGAAAAGACTGATGCACTAAAAGCAAAAAAAGATTTACTTGGTGCTAGAGAAAGAACAGTTGCCAGTTTAAAGAAAACTACAATTGATCCAATTTGGTTAATTAGAAACGCTCCTCTAGGTGACTTCTTAGATCCAACAATTAAAATACAGCAAGTTTTAGTTGAAACCGCACAAGATGATCTTTATTTTCAAAAAGTTCCTAAAGTTGATAGATGTATGACTTGTCACGTGTTTGCAGATAAGCCAGGATACGAAGATCAAGAAAATCCTTATAAGACTCACCCTAAATTAGAATCTCTTGCAGTAGGATTAAATTCTCCTCACCCAGTGAAAAAGTTTGGATGTACATCTTGCCACGGAGGAGAAGGTCACAGAGTTTCAGATTTCTCATCTCCAGTTCATATGCCAGAAGATATGGCACAGAAAAAAGAGTGGGAAGAAAAATATCATTACCATGAGCCACATAAAACTCCAGCTCCAATGTTTAAGTTATCTCAAACAGAAGCTTCATGTTTAAAATGTCACCAAGGTGTTTCAAGAATTCCAATGGCCGATAAATACAATAAAGGTCGTGAGTTAGTTGAAACTTATGGTTGTTACGGTTGCCATAAAATTAAAGGTTGGGAACATTTAGATAAACCAGGTCCATCTTTATTAAAAATTGTTTCTAAAACAAATAAAGAATGGATTAAAAACTGGGTATGGTCACCACACGCTTTTAATCCAAAATCAAAAATGCCTGCATTTTTTAACCAATCAAATAATAATAAGCCTGAGCACATTAGATTAAATGTTGCTGAGGTAAATTCGATGGCTGAATACCTTGAAGAAAAAGCGAAACCCTACAAACCATTTATGAAATATGCTGGTGGAAACGCAGAACGTGGACAGGCACTTATTGAAACTGTTGGTTGTACCGGATGCCATATGGTTGAAGGTATTTCTGAAGATGCAAACAAAGCAGAATCAAGAAAAGGTACTTACCTGACTGGTCTAGGTTCTAAAGTAGATAAAGACTGGTTAGTTTCATGGTTAAAGAAACCAAGTCATTACGATTCAACAACTATAATGCCTTCATTTAGATTAAGTGATGGCGAAGCAAATGATATTGCGGCTTATCTTTTAACTTTAAAAAATAAAACTTTTGAAGGGATGAAGTTTGACCCACTCGATAGAATTGCTAGAGATGAATTACTAGTAGAGTATTTCTCGGCTTTTGATACATTAGATGCGGCAAAGGCAAAGCTAGCGAAAATGGATGATCATGCAAGAACAATGGAACTAGGTTCTAGATCTATTGGAAAATATGGATGTTATTCTTGTCATAATATTGAAGGCTTTAAATCAGATCGTGCTCCTATCGGACCAGAACTGACAACTATGGGTTCTAAGTTTGTAACACAAATGGGATTTGGAATTCAAAATATTGAACATAAGCGTGGAGCATGGATTTATGCTCACCTTAAAAATCCAAGACGTTGGGATATTGGTATTCCTAAAGACTTTAAAGATCTTACAAGAATGCCTAACTTTTACCTAAGTGATAATGAAGCAAAGTTAATGACAACTACAATTCTAGCTCAAGTTTCAGATCCAGTGCCAGCAAGTGGTATGAGAGTACTTTCAGCACGTCAAAAAATTGCTGATGAGGTTAGAGACTGTGTAGG
>CAYGTU010000225.1:0-4424 GCA_964352945.1 uncultured Bacteriovoracaceae bacterium | reverse complement strand
TTTTTTTAGGACCAATTTCAAATGAATCTGTAAGTTTTAATAATTTTTCTAGATTAGTAAAATTATTTTCAATCAACTCATTTATAAAATGCTCACTAATAGAGAAGTAAATATGATTCTTAGATTCTTGAATTTCCTTACTTACTATATCTTGGGATTTTTGAAAGTTATTATTTCTTGTTTTTTTAGTTGAATAAATTCGAGAAATATTCTTATCACTTTTATAATTAGCATTTAGTTGCAATTGATCTTTTGAAACTAAACCAAAAGAATCAAAAATTAAATCTTGCTTTTTATCTAGTATTGTAAATTTAATTGTTTTTGGAATTTTAATTTTTGCTAGAGAATTACTAAATAAATCTACTGCCATTTTAAAGTTTCCAGCAATTGGAACTAAAAGGATTTTTGAAATATTAACTTTTCTCTTTTCCAAAGCACGATTTAAGCCTTGTTGGTTTAACTGAAAAAGCATGCCATTAATTTCAAGACCAATATCTGTCGCTCTTGCTTTACCCAAGTTTATCTCAATGGATTGATCAATTTCTTTAGGATCTACATTGGCATAAGACTCAATTGTATCTTCTGTAATCTTTAATCGGTAAAAATCACCTTCAGAATACATCTCGATATTAAAATCAAGTACCAGTGATTTTAGGTGTCTGGATATTATCTCCGGATTTTCAATATCAATTCTAAATCCATCTAAAAAACTCTTATAACCATCTTTTACATCAAATATAATTGATGATTTATTAGTTGTAGCATTAATTTCAGAAAGCTCTAACTTGACATTAAACTTATAAGATTCATTGGTCTTTTCTAATTGTGTAAGAGTTAGTTTATGTTTTTCAATATTATATCTTACTCCATCTAAAATAATTTTCATTCCTACATCCGCAAGAGAAACTCCTAGCAAATCTGACACAATATCATTTATTTCATTTTCAAGATTAGACTTAATCATCGTATCGAATTCTAAAGGCTCTTCTAAATTATAATGAAATAAGTTAATCTCAGAATACTTCCTTAACATGGTATTAAGTTTCTCAAAAATTAACCCCTGAGCGTCCTTACCAAAATAAGTTTGAATTGAAATATCTGGATTTACTGGATTTTTAGGATACATGTAGACGACGCTGTCTTGAGAAAAAACTGTAAGGTTTAAGATAAATAAGTATATAAATAGAGTTTTCTTATTCACTTTTAATCATCCTTCCAATTAATTCATCTAAGCCCATTTTACCTAGTAAGATATCAATATTCTTAAGGTCAAGTAAGATTGTTATATAACTATCATCTACTAAAAGAATATCCTTAATAATAATTCCTGATTCACTTTCAATTTTTGCGATACTGAAGACTTCATTTTTATCAATAAATTTATTGTTAATATAATTCATAATTGCTGGTAGAATTTTTTCAACAAGATAAGCTAATTCTTCTTTATTCGTCTTTAATTTTAATCTGTCTATTTCATTTTGATTCTTTGAAAGAAACACCTTAACAGTTAGCTTTTTATTTATTTTATCAAAAATGGGTATCATTTTAATTAAAACGGGAAGGTAAACTACTCCATTATGTGATCCAAATACTCTTTCCCAATACTTTACTGCTTTTAAAACTGTTGTATCAACTAAATTCAAGTTAATTTTTAAGCTGGAATATATATATATTTTATTTTCTAGAATTCTAGTTGTCACTTTCTCTTGGTAGAAACTAAATCCTTGAGGAAGTTTTTTCTCTAGTACTTTAAGATTATTTAAAAGATCAAGCTTCTCATTTATAACTGTTTCAGATATTGATAAAGAGAAGTCGGATTTAATATTTTTGATATTTTCCGTATTTAATTTTTTTCTATAAGTTCTATTATCTTCAGTGTGACCATCAATTGTCATCGTTTCATTTAAAGTTAATCCAAAATAATTAGGATCAATGCTTAAAAAGTTATTTATCGAAATATTATAGTTTATATCAGGTACACGATCGAAAACTTTCTTTAAAAATTCGCTATTAGCGAAAACACCATCTTTATTAGTGATTAAATATTTAGGATAAACTGGTTTTGGAATATAAACATAGGTATTATCTATAGGAGTAGGAACTTGTCCAAAATTGTTTTTATAATCTCTGTCATCGTTATAATCAATGCTATAGATATCTGAGCTATAAAGGTTTATATCTTTACTAGTTGGAAATTCAATCTTTCTAAAAGATTCATTTGCTTTAGTAACACCCTCTTTAATTAATTTTTGATGAACACTTGTAATTACTTCAGATATTTTTGACGTTATCATTTTAGTTAGATAGTTTTCTAACTCTTCAGTTCCAAGTGGATAACAATCCCCATCTTTTACAATAAACATTTCAGGTAAAGTTAAATTATAAATCCTGATATTATAATAAGAGTTAAGTATAGAATCTAAATTTGATTTTAATGAATTAAATTCCACTTTAAGCATATCTCCATCTTTGATAACAAAAAGATCTGCTTTTAATTCAATTGCTTTTGTTTTTTTATACTTAGGTAAAACGGAAAGAGAAGCTTTGGCCCATAATTCTTTGGCTAGTTTTTTATTTTGAGAACATTTCCCCGGAACATATTCAGCATTTCTTACAATATTTGTTTCACTAACTTTAATACTTGGAATTTTAATCTTTAGGCTATTTATATCTAAATTAAGTGTCACCTTCATTTTATTAGGATTTAAAACTTTAAAATTTAGATCCTTAATCTCAGATTTCACTTTTGCACTAGGAGTAGAATAACTTACAGTCATCTTCAAAGCATTTTCTAAATTCAACCCAAAAAGACCGTTGGCATATATACTTACAGATTCAGGTAATTCACTCAGTGAAACAGGCTTTAATTGAATGACTTTGGACGGAATCTGAAGATGGATCTGTCCTTCTTGATCATCTGATAAGTCAGTTAAAACTTGATTTACTTTATTTTTAATAAGATTTTCTTTAACCTGTAGTACAAGGTCTTGAGATTTTACGTTAGTAAAAAAAATGAATAAAAAGGTTATTAAAACTTTATTCAATTCTGCTCCCGAATTTTGTAAGATAAATACAATTGATTGTAGCTTTTCTTAAGAAAAATCAGGATTTATTAGGCTAAAATGTAGAAATTACAGGGATAATCGCCCTATTTTTGGCATTTTCCAGGGATCATATCGCAAAAAGCATTCATCCAAAGTGAGTGGCGAGTCTTAATGTACGTCAAATTGGTCTCAATTCCTACAAAGCTTGCTAAACTGGCTTTTGGCTTACCTTGAGTACAATTATCTTGAAAATATTGAACCGTAATAAAATCAGTATAGGCATTATCTTTAATTTGCTCTGAATAATCATAGAAATCACTATTATCAAATTCTTTTAATGAAGAGGCTAGCTCCATATCTTGTTCATAGATTTCTAAAAGTTTTGGACCTAATTTATCATTATATGTGCAAAACTCTTCCGTTTTATTTTGAATAATTAATGAAGATAAATATTTGTAAACCTTCCCCATATAGATAAAGTTATCTCGCTTTAAAACAACTAATTCAGACGTCGTATAGGCAAAGGTGTTGAGAGCAAATAAAAGTATTAAGATCGATAGTTTCATAAGAAAATTCTATAAAACTCAATTTAAACTGACAATGAGATTAATTCTAAAGATATCCGACCATTACGCTAGACTTTACTCAACTCTCGAATACAATTACCGATAAGTCTTTAAAATTAGGATAACTATGAGCGATGAAATTGATCTTTTAAAAGAACACTTAATTAAATTAATTAGTGAAACAAATGGTATCACTCTCAAAGATACACTTGAACTAAGTGAGAATTCAAATTTTGTTCAGGAATGGCCTCATGTTAAAAAGAACATTCATTCCTTTAGAAGACTTTTATCTGAATATCAGCAAAACGAAGTAGATATTAACACACTTTTACGTCACCCTGTTGCCGATGCACTAGCTGAGTTTTTTAAGGAGTTTCCCTTAAAATATAATGAAGAACATATTCATTTAACAGGCTCACTTACAGCAGAGTTTATTTATCCAAAGTTAAAAAAACTCCTTGAAGGTCCAAACAAAGCTTTACTCGAAACAAAGATTAGAGCTGTTTATGGGGATGAATATAAAGGAATCAATTCAGTTGAAGATGTCGATTCACTTATTAGGTTAAGAGATGATGAAGAATTTGATCGTTATCTAAAAATACTTTTCTTACCAAAATTAATTTTACTCGATAAAAAAACCCATGAAGAAGCAGCTTATCATATGGCGAGTGAACTTTATCACAAATATAATGTCGGAAAAATCAGACTTAAATTTACTTTCTCTAGAGCAACTTCCAATGAAGATGATAAGATTCCTGGATTTGAAGTTACGGAAGAAGATGTTGTAGTGGGATTATATGATGGCTTGATGAAA
>CAYGTU010000224.1:0-4425 GCA_964352945.1 uncultured Bacteriovoracaceae bacterium | reverse complement strand
GAACTAGATAAGGATTCAAAAAAAGAAGAAAAAAAATAGATGACTAAAGCAAGAATAATTGAAATTAAAGCTAGATGTAGTAATCCAGATAAAATTAGAGAATACCTAATGAATCATGATGCTTTTTTTAAAGGTAAAGATCATCAAGTAGATACATATTTTAATGTACCTGAGGGTAGACTTAAGCTCAGACAAGGTAGCATAGAATCAAATTTAATTTTTTATAATCGCTCAAATATTGCAGGGCCCAAAGAAAGCGAAGTTAATCTCTATAAACCAAATAAATCTGAAGATTTAAAAATGAATTTAATCGCGGCCCTTGGAATAAAAGTTGTTGTTGATAAAAAGCGAGAAATTTATTTTATTAATAATGTTAAATTCCATATCGATTCTGTAAAAGATTTGGGTAGTTTTATGGAAATTGAAGCAATTGATGAAACGGGTGAGTTCACAATTGAAGACCTTAGACGCCAATGTAGTCATTATATTTCAGAATTAGGACTAAATTCAGACGATTTTATTGAAAAATCATATTCAGACTTGCTGTTAGAAACTTTCAAATAGCCATCTAAGTAACTAAAAATACAATGTATTTATTCATTAATCCAGATGTAAGATTTTGTAAAAGTTTATTTCTTCGGATTTACCTGACAATAATGTACAACTTTGCCAACTAATTGCTGAGAGAGAGCAAGGAAGAATGGTTTTAGGCCAAGGAGAATGGATGAAATTAAACAAGCTAGTACTATTAATTGCTTTAGTTGCATTAGGTTCTTGTGGAAAGCAAGATATCAATGCAATCAATGCAAGTAAGTTAGGTACTAAAGGACTTCAAGTTAACGAAAGTAATATTATTATCGGTGAACTTGATTGGGTAAGCACAAGCAGATTAAATAAAACTGGAACAATATATAGAAATACTAAATTTGTTGGAGTAGTAAATATTCCAGCAATCGGTGGTAGATGTACTGGATTCTTAATTAATACAAATACACTAATGACTAATAATCACTGTTTTAAAGAAGCTGCTCACACTGTTGGAGCAACTGTAGTTTTTAATCATGAAGATGGTCAAGGTGCTAAGGTAAGTTATAAATGTGATCAATATTTAGGTGGAAATGCAGAATTAGATTTTTCTCTAGTTAGATGTGCTAATAATCCAGGATCAGTTTATGGATTTGCAAAATTATCAGGATATACATACCAAATGGGTCCTCAGCAGCCAATTTATGTAGTTCAACAAAATTGTGATTACTATGCAGAAAGAGGATGTGACTATTCTAAAAAAATCGCTTTTGGAAACTTAAACTTTCAAAATGTTCCAGTTGCCGTAAAAGCTGATGGTTCATATGTATACGCAAATAAAGCAGTTCACTTAGCAGATACACTTGGTGGATCTTCGGGATCTCCAATTTTCTCAAAATCTACTAATAAAGTAATAGCTCTTCACAATATGGGGATTGGCGATACTGATAGAGATGGAAGAGGAACTTATAATATGGCAGTTCCAATGAGCCAGATCGTAAGAATGCTAATGACAAGATTTCCATCGATTCAAATATTTACAAGATAAGATAGCAAATTAAACAAATTGATTTGCGACCCTAATAAATTAAAAAAACTCCCTGTAAAAAGGGAGTTTTTTTGTTTTAGGGTATTGACACGTTGTTTCTATAGAGATAATTACTATTTCCGCATTTAGTCCTAGGCAAACTGCAGCTCTGCCTAGTTTAGATATATGATTGTGGTGAAGTTCAAAGCTCTTATTATAACGTTATAGTTGATGGGCTTCACCACAATAGAATTTCAAGATTTATTAATACTCTTCTTTTAAGACAATAGGCGTGAGATATTTTAATCTCACTCTCTTTTCCATTGATTCTGGCTGAGCTTCTAGAAAATCTGCTAAAGAAGCAGCGTAACCTAGAGAAGCTGCAAATTTATCAGCTTCAACTTGAGCTTCAATTTGACCAATATTTTTTTTGCCATGTTCAAGAATGATATGACCAAGTTCGTGAAGAATTATTGCAATAGCATCGTCATTCATAGGGGATTTGAGTAAAACCATTAGCTCTGGAAACACTACAATCACATGGGAATTTTGATTGGTTACTGCGGCTGCATATCTACCTGCAGATGATTGAAAAATAATATCAGCTTCTGTTGCAAAAAAACTAATAACTTTACTAGGGAGAACTTCAAATAATTCTACAAACTTGTCTTTGATATATCTGTTTTGAGTGATCCAATTATGTTCTGGTCTATTGAAAAAGTTTTGAACATATTCTCTATTAGTAAGTTTGCTTTTTTTACCAACACCAAGAATATTTTGAATTTTAGCCATCATGATAAACTCCCTATATCTTCTTATCGGTATGTTGGAACCCAGGCTTCTTCGTTGGTACTTGTAGGGAAAAGATTTCCGAATCATTCTTAAATAGCTGAATTGAGGCTTTTTTTAAAGTGACAAATGCAAAATGAGGGAGCTAGAATGTTGCTATGAAAATCATTCTAATCTTTATTACAATAACGTTATCTTTTTCCGTTATGGCCAAATTTGATCTTGAGTATGGAGCTCAGGGAAGATCTTATCCATCTATCGGAGCAAGTGCTTTTGTTAATTCTGGTTATAATTTTAATTTTTGGGGTTCACCCTCAAAAGAAAATCCACTTTATGGATTAATTAGACCTTATGTTAATGTCACAACTAGTGCAGTTGTTAATACAGTTGAAGGTGCGATTGAAATATATCCGGTTTCATTTTTAGGTTTAGTGGTTGGAAGCGAATATAATAATAGCACCATTGATTTACCGTTTTTTGATTGTGATGTTATTAATTGTCGTGGGGCAACCAAATCAAAATTTTACACGCTAAGAGCAGCACTTGGTTTTGCAGGTGTAATTTTAGTGGGTGAGTTAAGACGAGAGAAAGTAGAGTACGATTATACAGATAAACCTTATGGAGATTTCTTTCACGCTCTTGTGGCAGACACACGAGATGGGGAAGACTTTGTTGAGAAGAAACTAATATTAGGTTTTGATACAAAAAGTTTTCTAGTAGCTGCAGTTAGTGAATTTGCTCGATACGAAACTTCTGATCAAGAGAAAAAAAATACAATGCTTGTTTTTAGAAAATACACTAGTGATGGTTATTGGACTGTTGGAGCTGGAAATTTTGAAGCAGGAAATGAAGATGTGGGAGACAGTCAGGTCGAAAGAGGAACAATTTTTGTGTTTCAATGGGCTTGGAAAGTATCAGATAGTTTAAAGATTTTTTAGTTAGTCTTAATGCACAAATAATAAATTCTAAAAAATTACAGTTAAATTTGACAGTAAAAGTTTGATACCGTATAAACTTTGAGCCCGAAGGAAGCTATGTATATAGCTTCTGGAATGCACACACACTAAACTGCATATAATCTAGCCCCTTTTTTGTGAATCTTGTAAATCACGTTAAAGGGGCTAAATTTTTTTAATCTCCATGAACATGAATCGATATAATAGAATTAATAAATGTAGATCCTGTAGAGTCTTTAAGGATTATTGTTATTGTTCATACTTAACTGAAGTTGCAACCAAATCAAAAATTTCAATTATCCTGCATACTAATGAAACTCAACTTATTTCAAATACGGCAAGGTTGGCAGAGCTAACTTTAAAAAATAGTAAAACATTTATTAGAGGAAAAAAGGACCTTCCTTTTAATGCAATTGATTTAATTGATGAGAATTATGAAAATCTTTATCTTTTTCCGGATCAAGATTCTGAAGTACTTAATGAGGACTTTATAGCTAAAATCACAAAGCCAGTTAATTTAATTGTTCCTGATGGAAGCTGGAGACAAGCTAAAAAAATATTGGGAAGAGAAGAGACCTTTCAAAAAATTAAAAAAGTAAAATTAGAAAATATTGGAGAGTCTATTTATCAACTTAGAAAATCTCCTGGTAAAGATTCTTTATGTACTTTTGAAGCAATTGCCTACGCTTTAAGGGTAACTGAAAATGAAGAAGTATTTCAAACATCAATTAAAAATCTTCAGTATATGGTTCGCGCGCATTTAACAACTCGACAAACAGACAAAGATCAACTGAGAAAAAGTCTGTTAAAAGTTGGAATTAATGAAATTTAAAAAATTCTATTATTTAATGAGAGTTCAGTATAACGGCGCTAAATATTTTGGCTGGCAAAAACAAACACCAGATATTCCTACGGTCCACCAATATTTTGACAAAGCATTTAGACAGTTTTTTAAAGAAGAAAAATATAAAACCCTAGCTTCCTCTAGAACAGATGCTAGAGTACATGCTTTAGGCCAAGGTTGCTTATTAATCACCTATAATGCAATTGAAGACTTAGATGAATTAAAAACGAAAGTTAATTCTTATCTTGCAGATGATATAAAAATAAATCTAATCGAAAACGTCC
>CAYGTU010000223.1:0-4503 GCA_964352945.1 uncultured Bacteriovoracaceae bacterium | reverse complement strand
GTACGATTGAATCATGTTGCCAATGAAGTTGAATCAGATATTTATGTAAAGTTAGAATACCTTAATCCGGGTGGCTCTATAAAAGATAAAATTGGTCTTCATATGTGTAGAAAAGCAATGGAGCGTGGGGATATAAAAAAAGGCGGAACAATCATAGAAGGAACTTCTGGAAACACTGGAGTCGGGATTGCTATGTTTTGTGCACTTAATGGATTAAAAGCTGTATTTGTTATGGCGGATAAACAATCAAAAGAAAAAATGGATAATCTAAGAGCTTATGGTGCAACGGTTATTGTTTGCCCTACTGATGTTGAACCGGATGATCCTAGATCTTACTATTCTGTTTCAGCTAAGCTTCCAGAAATAATTCCTAATTCACTTTATATTAACCAATATGCAAATTTAGATAATACTGAAAGCCATTATATTATGACTGGCCCAGAAATTTATGAACAAACTGACGGTGACTTTGATGTCTTTATGACTGCAGTTGGTACTGGCGGGACAATTTCTGGTACTGGTAAATATTTAAAAGAAAGAATGCCGGATTTAAAAGTTGTTGGAGTTGACTGTGAAGGTTCAATTTTAGATGAGTTTCACAGAACAGGAAAAATGGGTAAAGCACACTCTTATGTACTTGAAGGTATTGGTGAAGATTTCATCCCTGGAAATATTAACTTTGGTGTTATTGATGAATTTGTTGTAGCCGGTGACGCTGAATCATTTCATATGACCAGAGATCTTTTACAAAAAGAAGGTATTTATACTGGTGGTTCTGCTGGAGCAGCGGTAGTTGGTGCAATTAAATATGCAAGAAAGTTAAAAGATCCGAAGAGAATTCTTGTAATTCTTCATGATTCTGGAAATAGATATTCTTCAAAAATATTTAATGATGAATGGATGAAAAAACTTGGATACCTACCAAAAGATCACACGAATCATGAAGAAAAAAGAATATATGATGCTCTTAAAGAAGCGGGTGTTAATTTATGAAAAAAAATAATTTAAAATTTGAAACTAAAGTTATTCATGTTGGTGGAGAACCTGATAAAGAAACTGGAGCTATTATGCCCCCAATTTATCAGACTTCTACATATGTTCAAAGCTCACCAGGTGTGCATAAAGGGTATGAATACACTAGAAGCCATAATCCAACTCGTACTCGGCTAGAAGAATGTCTAGCTAGCCTCGAGAATGCGAAATACGCATTGGTTACTGCCAGTGGTATGAGTATGACAACTTTAATCATGCACGCACTTGATAATGGATCAACTATATTATGTGGTGATGATGTTTATGGTGGAACTTACAGACTTTTCACTACTGTATTTAGTAAAATTCATAATTTCCATTTTATAGATATGGGAAACACTCAGTTAGTAGAAAAGAAGATAAAAGAACTTAAGCCGGATATGCTCTGGTTAGAATCACCTACTAATCCTCTACTTAAAATTTCTGATATTAAGAAATTAACTGACTTAGCGAAAAAAACAAAAACAAAAACGGTTGTTGATAATACATTTATGTCTCCCTATTTTCAAAAGCCCCTTGATCTAGGTGCAGATATTGTTGTCCACTCGATGACTAAATATTTAAATGGTCATAGCGATTGTGTCGGTGGTGCTGTTATGTTAAATGATAAAGCATTTTATGATAAAATTTGGGTACTACAAAATTCAATTGGCCCAAGCCAATCACCATTTGATAGCTGGTTAACATTAAGAGGTCTTAAAACTCTCGCCATAAGAATGAAAGCTCATGCTGAGAATGCAATTAAAATTGCAACCTATTTAGAAAAGCATCCAAAAGTTGAACGTGTTGTTTATCCAGGCTTAAAATCACATCCTAATCATGCAATTGCTAAAAAACAAATGTCTGGTTTTGGTGGAATGATTACTATCTTTATAAAAGGTGGATTACCTGCTAGCCGTAAATTTTTAAAAGCGGTTAAGTTATTTGCTTTAGCTGAATCTCTTGGTGGTGTTGAGAGCTTAATTGAACATCCAGCAATCATGACTCATGCTTCAGTTCCTAAAAAAGTTAGAGATGAAATTGGACTAAGTGATAATTTAGTTCGATTATCAGTTGGGATTGAAAATGTTGATGATTTAATTGCAGATCTAGATTTTGCTTTAAAACAGATCTGATAGATATATCACTGACTATATAATTACAAGATAAAAGCCCGTAAGTTCTTAAATTTACTGGCTTTTTTTACGTTCTTCAGCTCTCATATCATTTCTTAAAAATGACATTTCAACTAACCTTTTATAAAAGAATTTCAACATAAAAATTAAAGGGGAGAATATGAAAAAACTATTATTAACATTATCAATTTTACTTTCACTAAATTCATTTGCAGGCTATTTTTTTACTAAAGGTGCACCGACTTGGTTAAATGAGGAATCGATTCAGACGCTTACAGGTTGGGATATCCATGAAGACTTTTCTTATCTTAGTGAAGCTACAGAAGAAATTATTACTTACTGTAGATATACAGATAAATGGGATTCTACTGTTGTTCAAGATGTAATTTATAATGCTGAAATGAAGTTTTCTTATTCAACACTTTATAATGGAAGTCTAAAAATGGGATACGTTGTGGTTATGGTAACTCCATTTTATTTCTATTCCAATGCTTGTATGTACAAAAGATCAATGAAGTATGTGTCTATAAAAGGAAAAGATCTTACAAATCAATTAACTTCAAGCCAATACAATTGGTTAATGTATAATTCACCATTTTCAATTAGATAATAATTAAAATTCACCAACAGGAGTTACTGATCCATCTGTAGCTTCTGTTTTTTCAACTTCTTGTTTTTCAATTTCTGGTTTTTCTACAGGAATAATTGCTTTAGTTATTTCTGCTGGCATCTGGGGCTTAGTTGTATCACAATTTTTTTGTGAATCTACTATCCCTTCATAAAGGTTAATTTCATTATTTCGTGATAGTACGAGCCCTCTTTTCAAATAATGTTTTAGAAGTAAAAAGCTACAATAAATTTTACCATGTTGGGTTTGAATTGAGTCTCTTTCCCCTTCAGCAAAAATTAGCCCGTCATCCTGGATAACAGAAAAAAGTTCTTTTTCTTCATAGCAATAAGATTGCTTGGGATCTAATTCACAAGCCGATTGTCTTTTGAAAATATCTATCCCTGAACCTTTTTTCTTAATATGAATAGGTTCTCTACAGATATCTACCACCCAATTTTTATTTGTAATTTTTTCAAAATTAATATCAATTATACAATTGTCTTTTTTTACCTTTAGCTCGTGTTTAATGAGACCAAAAAATTGACCTTTGTGTTTTATTTCTTCATTAAAGCTAGAATTTATACATTCATTAAATGTAAATTTAGCAAAAACTTGGGTTGATATTAATATAATACTAAATACTAATAAGCGCATTTTTTCCTATCTCCATATATATTGCTGATGAATCATAATCTAGGAACTTCTCCACATCGGTTCTCTTTAAATCATAAAAAAGTTCATTTAAAATTTCATCTTCGGAAAATTTAAAAAACTTTTCTATTCTAAGATCAATATTATCTGCATTTTTTATTTGCCAATTTTTGGCTACACCAGGTGAAATTATCAATAATCTACTGTCACGTTCTAGTTTCAAATGAACTTTAGCTTGTGATAGTTGGTCTATATCTACATTTTTCACTACTGTTCTTTCTATTTTACCATTTGCAAATGCAATTCTAAAATCTCCAAATGAATAACCACTAATCTCAAAAGTTTTTAAATCAATTGTTAAACATAAAAGACCCATTTCAATATCATTCTTTGAATTAGCCTCTCTATAGTCGTTTGAAACTAACTTAATCATCTGAGTGATTTTTTTTTCATCTACTTCATTTTCTTGTTTTAAATTCAGAAAATGGGTCAAGAGAATACTAGAAGCAGAATATTTATTCACTGAACTCATCAAAAGAGTTAACTTGTTTTTTCCCTCTATAATATCGAAGAAATCACCACCTGATTTCAATCCAGTTAAGAATTTAGTTTGAAAATGTAATCCTCTAACTTCCGTTCTTCTGACAGGAACAAAAGCTTTATGAATCGCCTTAACTCTCTCAAGTTCTTGGTTTACTCGATCAAGTAGATTTGTTACCTGAGTATTTAAAAGACTTAGATCTTGGTTAAAGTCTTCACCTTTATACTCAAGATCAAATAAATAATTCACTAAGTTTTTAAAAAGATTTCTTTGAGAACTACTACCTTCATCAAAATGAGCGATTTGATTATCTAGAACTAATGTTTCTTTAGAGCTTCCAATTGTAACTACTGAGTTAAACAAATTTAAAAATTCTGTTAATTCACTATCTGCATTTTTAAGACAGTCTTGGTGTAAAATAATTGAACTAAATGTTTCAACTTCACCGAGTGACTTTTTATCTTTTATATTTATTAAATCCACTTCAGAATAGAAGATTTTATAATCTTCTAAAAATTTTTCTTTATCTTTGTTTCGAATAGCGGTTCTGTTCG
>CAYGTU010000222.1:0-4535 GCA_964352945.1 uncultured Bacteriovoracaceae bacterium | reverse complement strand
CCATTGAGATTTTAGATTTTGCTGATAAGCACGCTGGAGTTATGGCCATGAGTCGTCAACAGATCAATCCTTATAAAATTGGGATTGAACTAATGAGAGATATTGAATATCGCTGGGATACAGGTAAATTTGGTAAAGAATACAATGAATGCAAAGATATGAATGAAAAATTGCATTGGAATACAAATCTAGGTAAGGGTAGAGAAAAGATTTTTGAAGTAAGAAAATCACATAATGATATTACTTTTATTGATGAATTCTTAACTCCTGAATTTTGTAATCGCCAGCAGTTATTTACCTATAAATTCAATCCTAGAACTGGAAGAATGGAAATTGATACACGTGATTTTGAGGCCATAAAACAAAAGATGCTTTTACAGTTAACAAACTTTGGTCAACCCGTGATTCAAGTCATCAACGATAATTATCTTAATCGCTCAGAATTACTTTTAGAGCATATTCATTATGGTGTAGATTTAGATCTGCAGTATGCTGCTGATACACTAAAAAATATTCATGCTATCTGGAAGAGACCAGTCAATATCATCACTAAATATGAAGAAAAAGAGGTCGTATTTAAGTTTGATGGCATTGAAATGAAACCAGTTACTTAGACACAATATTGCCAATAATTTAAGACAGTTCTTTGACTGTCTTAAGTAGCCTTAAGTCTTTGAAATAACTCGCTTTATTCAAATCAATTAATTCTAAATTCAACTGTTTGAGGGTATTAGCCGATAATATTACTACAGATTCAACAGAGAGAGTGATGACGAAATTTTTATTAATTACCCTATTCATACTTGGTATTTCTAGCGCTCTAGCTTCAAAAAGGAGTGATTGCAAGGATAGTGGTGGTTATTATAAAAGTAGTAAATGTTATTCAAGTAAATCAGAATATGATGTTGAAAAAGCAGCCGAAAAAGAAAAAAAGTGTGCAGCCAAAGACTCTACTAAATACTATTGGGAAAATGGTAAATGTAAAAAGTATAAAAAATTAAAATGCTATAAATTTAAAGAGTCTAGTAAATCAATCAAATGTAAATCGAAAAAAGTATCGGGACAGCAATGTAGTTCAGAAGCCCCTTATGATAGCAAGTCGTCTTGTACATCAGCACTAGAGCCATTTTGTGATAGTAAAGGGTCTGATTGGGGCATGAAGGGAACATCTTGTAAAAAGATGAAACCAAAAGATATATGTACTAAGAAAAACAATGGTCATAAATATGTAGGTGATAAAAAAACTTATGAAGCCAGTGGTTGCTTAATGAATAAAGCAGAGTATGAAGATTATAAATGTAATAAGAAGAATAAAAATGCAAATCCACCTAAGTACGAGATCAAGGGAAATGTTTGTAAGAAAATAAAAAAGAATAAATGTTATGAATTAGTTAAAAGTGATAGAGGCTCAAAGTGTAAAACTTCAAAAACTTTTGGTGTATGTACTGAGCAAGGTTTATATGACTCAAAAGATTCTTGTAGAGCTGAAATTGAAAAAGAATGTCGAGCAAAAGAGTCTGAAGGTTATGTTTATAAGAGTGGTAAATGTAAAAAACTAAGTGAAAAGAAAAAATGTAAGGCCGAACAAGGTTTTTGGTATACCAAAGCAAAATCAGCCGATGGAACTAATTGTTTTAAATCAAAAGAAGAAGTTGAGCAAATTAAATGTGACGAAAAAAATTCTAAATCTCCTGGCAAATATGCAATGCAGAATGGAAAATGCAAAAAGGATAAATCTGCCAAAGAAGCCTATAAAAAAGCTAAAAAAGATTGTAAGGCACAGGGTATGAAAGCAAGTAAAAATGCACCATACGCTTGCGAAGAGGATCCTAAAGCGGCCAAAAAAGCAGCTAAGAGGGCCCAAAAAGCAATGAAAAAAGAATGTAAGGCAAAGAGTATGAAAGTAAGTACTTCTCCTGACGCTAATGGAGAATATACTTGCGTAGAAGATGATAAGGCACAGGCTAAAGCTCTTAAGAAAGAAAAGAAAGCAAAGAAAAAAGAATGTAAAAAACAAGGTATGGGTGTTAGTGATCAACCTAATGCAAGTGGTGAATTTGAATGTGTTGAAGATGAAAAATTAAAAAGAAAAGCAGATAAAAAATTAGCAAAACAAGCTAAAAAAGATAAGAAAAAAGAATGTAAAGATCAAGGGATGAAAGTAAGTTCAAGTCCAGATGCTTCTGGGAATTATACTTGTGTAATTGATCCGAAAAAAGCCAAAAAAGATAAGAAAAAAGAGTGTAAAGCTTTAGGTAAAAAGGTTAGTTCAAAAGCAGATGCTCAAGGTAATTATACTTGTGAAGATGATCCAAAGGCCATGATTCGTAAGAAAAAAGCAGAATGTAGAGATCTAGGAAAAAAATATGACAAAAAATCAGGAGAGTGTATTGATAATCCTCGCCAGTTTAAAATTGCTAAGAAAAGATTTTGTAAAACTAAATCAATGAAATATGAAAGCAAAAAAGATAAAATGAAGACTGAACTTCCTGAAGATGGTGCAGATCCAGAAAGTCATGGTTGTGTAGTGAGTAAAAGGGAGCAGGTAAAACAAGCAAAGAAAGCTTGTTTAGCATTAGATCCTCCTAAAAAATATGATAAGAAATCAGGTGAATGTGTAGATGATGTTAAGGCCGCTAGAAAAGAGGCTAAATGCCAGGAAAAAATTAAAGCTGGTAAGAATGTTAAGTGGGAAGATGGTAAATGTCGTGTTGATAAGACCGCAAAAAATGAAGCTAAATTAGATAGAAAAAAAGCAAAATGTGAGAAGAAGGCAGAAAAGAAAAAATGGTTCTACTTTGATGAATCAGATGGAAAATGTAAAATTAATCAAGAATTAAAAGATGAAGGTAAAATCGATAGCCGTAAAGCTAAGTGTGAGCAGAAGGCACAGAAAAATGGTCGATTTACTTGGAATGAAGAAACAAAACGATGTGATAAAGGTAAAAAGGTTCAAAGTGATGCTAAGTGTGCTTCTATAAAAGAAAAATTTATTGATAAGCTATTAAGAAAAATTGGTAGGAAACCGTTCCTTGGTGGTATTACAGCTGAGCAAGCAGAGGCGAAGCTTATTGATCATTTAAAGAAGAAGAATTGTGATAAAACACAGGATCAGGCAAAGTAATGAAAAAGATTATAATTTCTATATTTTTGATACTTTCTTTTGCAACAATTGCAGGTGTTAATTGTGATAAAAAAGAACTTACTAAATTTTGCGAAAAATTTGGATGTAAAAAATATAAAAAAGCTTATGATGAGTGTAAGGCAGATAACAAATGCGGAGAAGGAAAAGAATCAGATGGAAAAGGTGGATGCACAGATCCCAAGCCCGAAGACGGAAAAACTGAACATACTGTCGCTGAAAAACCTGATGGGGAAGAAGAATTTAAAGGACCAGTATTAACTAAAATTCAACAAAATGAATTAAAAGCTAAACAAGAAGCAAAAGCAAAAGAAGAAGCAGATAAAAAAGCTAGAGAGGAACAGGCAAAAGTTAATAGAGAAGCTTTAACAAAAAAGACCGCAGCAACAACTAAAGAAGAGTTGGATAAAAAGAAGCTTGAAGATAAAGACAAGGACAAAGGCGGCGGTCTTTTTGATAAAGTAAAAGATGGTTTTGGTACTGTAGCTGACTCTGAAGTTGGAGGTGGAGTTTTAGATTTTGCTAAAGAGCAAGCAGGAGAGTTTGCGAGTGAAAAAGCAAAACAAAAAATGAATCCAAAAACATGGATTGCTGAAAATTGTGATGATAAACCTTGGGATCCACTATGTAAGCCAGAAAGTGTAGCTTCCAATGCTCCAGAATTAATGCCTCAAATTTGTGAAATTGAAACAAATAAATTTTCTCCTCCTTGTGTCGATTGGAGATATAATACGACGGATGATAAAGCTTCATTCATTAGTGAAATTTGCTTAGCAGAAAAAGGAAAAACTTTACCTCAATGTGAGCAAGATAAAATTATGAAAGATTCCCCCGAAGCATTTAAAGAAAATTTCTGTCAAGAAGGTATTTGGCATAAAAATGAAAAATGTAGAATTATCTATAAAGAATCTGAACCAGATGTTTTCACTGAAGAATACTGTTTAAAAAGAGGTGGACTAGATACAGATCCAAAAAATTGTACACTAGATAGCATTAAAGCAGTAGATGAATCGAAATATTCTGAATTATGTATAAAGAAATGGGAAGGGACTTCACCTCCTGCAGGTTGTGACTCATCATCAATGAAAGAATCTGATGCAGATATGTTTTTTAATAAAATATGTAAGGAAAAAAATGGTATTCAGGCCATGCCAGTAGACTGTTCACCAGAATGGGTTCAAGAATACGATGAAGAAAAATTTAATACTATTTATTGCAAAGGAAGTAGTAAACACGCCCTTTGTGAAAGTGATGAAGAAGATGAGGAAGAAGCCGAGGAACCTGAAGAAGAAGACGAAGAAGAGGCAGATGAACCGGATGATGAAGATAATGACGAAGCTGAAGAGGAGGAAGAAGAGGCGGATGAACCTGAAGAAGAACAGGAAGGTGAAGG
>CAYGTU010000221.1:0-4556 GCA_964352945.1 uncultured Bacteriovoracaceae bacterium | reverse complement strand
GTTAGCGATTTAAATTCTTTTTAATAGTATATAGGCCATATCAAGTCACAATCTATACCGAAGATAGATAAATTATTAAATTTAAATTCATAGCCGCTCACGAAACTTAAACTCCTTTAATCCTTTATATGCTTGATCTAGTTCTTCTTCTGTCCAATCTTTTTTAAATTGAATTTTATTGATAAAACCAAATATTTGCTGGGCCTTTAACCTATTTTCAACATCTTCTAATATTGATTCTCTATATTTATAAGCTATTTCAATTTCTTTACGCGTTCTTTTCAATCTCGCCAAATTAAACTTTTTATCACCATTTAAAATTAAAATCGTTCTCTTTCTTCTGTAAATTAAGTATCCAATTAATAAAAGAATAAAAAGCAAAATGAACCAGTAATGAAGCTTTAATTTGTCGAGCAGGTAGTTCTCTTCTAAAAACATAAGCTTTCCATCAATCTCTATTTTCTTTTCCATTTTTTTTAAATTTAATCCACTAAAAGAAATTATTATATCTTTTTTATTTTTTTCATTATTGCATTCTGGCTTTATCAAGGTAGCCAGAGCCAGATTATCTTTTATATTTGTTAGATATACACAACCATTAACTCCCTTATCTGGTGTGACTGTAGATCCTTCAAGAGAAACAGGAATAGACTCCCCTAGTCCAATTAATTGATTTTTTAAATTAATTTGAATTTGATCTTCTGCATACGACATAAATGTGAACAAGAATATTAGTATGAAACGCATCAATAAAACTCCCTAACGAAGTCTTCAAGATACCTTTCTTTTAAATTTAATTCTTTCCACTTACCTTTAAATTCATCTCTTTCAATTGCAGAGTTCTGCTTTACCATTTTATATTTTTTATCTTTAAATCTTTTAGAAAGAATAGAAAATGGCATTTCTTTACTCATCTCAAGGGGTGATAATATTCGAAATGAATGTATGCTTTTATGATTTAAAGATCTCTTTAATTCAGGAAAATTCTCAAAGCTAGATAAATCCGATAAGAATACAACGTCTCTTTTTCTATCAATATAAGATTTCAATATGCTAATTTTCTTTTTTTCACCAATATCTGATGTTATTCTTTTTGAGTAATCAAAGCCTTTTCCTTCAACATAGAATCCAAGTTTATCTAGTATTGAAATAAGAACGGCTATCCCCTCTTTTCCTTTTTTAGAAGGCAATTCTGTTATCTGATCATGCCAGAGAACCGTTTTAACTTTATCATTAGTAGATTGAACTATTAAATACAAAAGACAGGCTATCTCAACACATGCTTGAAGTTTTGAAACACCTTTGTAACCCATAAACATAGAATTAGAAATATCGATAATAACAGTTACTTCAACATCTCTTTCTTCTTCAAATGTTTTAACATAGGTATGATCTGTTCTAGCACTCAATTTCCAGTCAATAAACCTAACATCATCACCGTGTGAATACACTTGATGTTCCTTAAACTGTAAACCACTCCCTCTCAAGTTAGACTTAAGGATTCCTATTGCATAAGAATTTGAATTTTTAAATAATCGCCGCTGAATTTTAGCAACAATTTTTTCAAGTTCTTTTAATTGCATCTACAGTTGCTCTTTTGCTATTTCCAGTACCACTTGATTAACGTCTATTTTATCTATAAGTGCTTCATAAGATAAGATTACTCTATGTCCTAGCACTGAAGGGATTATACTTAATAACTCGTCAGGCCCAACAAAATCTTTACCATTTAAGAATGCTTGAAATTTAGAAATTTTATGAAGCCATATACTTGCTCTAGGCGATGCTCCAGCCTGAATAATTCCATCATTACTTGAGTTGAAATACTTAGACCCTGGTCTTGTAGCGTGAACAATCTTTACAATATGATCTTTAATTTTTTCATCTACGTATACTTTTTCTACTTCGGCTTGAATCGCTTGAATATCTTCTTTCGATAGTATACTAGTGAGACCGGCACCATAATCATGTACTAGATCAATTATTCCTTTTTCTGCTTCAAAACTAGGGTAACCCACATTGATTTTCATCATAAATCTATCAAGCTGAGCTTCAGGTAAATTATATGTTCCCTCTTGTTCTATCGGGTTTTGAGTAGCTAATACAACAAAAGGTTTATCCAACTTGTAAGACTTCTCGCCTATTGTTACTTGTTTTTCGGCCATGGCTTCTAGTAGAGCTGATTGTACTTTTGCTGGAGATCTATTAATTTCATCAGCTAAAACAATTTGGGTAAAAATTGGACCAAACTTTGTAGAGAACTCACTCGTTGATTGGTTATAAATCATTGTTCCTACTAAATCAGACGGAAGTAAATCTGGAGTGAATTGAATTCTATTAAATTTTAAGTGACACAATTTACTCATTGTTGAAACACTTAGTGTTTTACCAAGACCTGGCATACCTTCAATTAATAAGTGTCCTTCACATACAAGTGCAGCGAGAATTGCTTCAAGCATATTATCTTGTCCATAAACAACAGATTTTGCTCTTGTTAAAACTTCAACAGCTTTTTCTTTCAAATTACTCATAGTTATTCTCCAATTACAGTTGTATTTTGTATTAAAAAATTAAAATGTTTGTTAAATTTTTGTAAAAAAATTCTTTGAAATGATATCTTTCAAAGTTTTTTCATTAACATCCATGTCAATTTTTAGACTTGTAATATTTTAGCAATATTTATAAAGATTTCAAACCTTTAGCGCGTTATGGTGCTAGGTTCACAGTTTGATCAATCATATAAAGAAGTTCCTTTGTATGATCTTTTTTGTCAACTAAGACTTGTTTTAAGACATCACTCAAAATTGAGTTTCCAGAATTAGATTTATATTTAATAAACTTAAAAAAGCTTATTAATTTGTTACCACCAACACCAAGCTCTTCTTGCAGTTTTGCCTGGAGATCTACAAGAATATCTTTTTCAAAAAGATCTCTTAATGTCTCAACTAAGAATACTTTATCTTTTTTATCAAGCTCCTTAATCAACCTACTCATAAAGTCTATAAAATCATTCAGCTGATCAATATTTTTTGAAGTTATTAAATCATTTAAAACCAAACTTATTTTATCCGAATTAGATAATAAATATTTAATATCCTTTTTTACATTTTCTTTAAAATCAGCATCGACCCTAATTTCCTGTAAAAGAAAATCTACCGCTCCTGCAACTGAATCAATAACATTATTCAGATTTTTATTTTCGGATAGATTTGAATAGTTTTCCAAGTTATTTAGTAAATGAGGTATCAAAGTAAAAACATTATCTATATCACCCTTTGAAAAACCAAGCTCGCTGGTAAGAATCAAGATATTCCAAGCTAAAGGTTTAAGTGACTTTAGATTTATTGAATCATCCATAAATTTTAATAGTGATTTCCTAAAAGTATCTTTAATTTTGCCATTTTTGAAAATTATTTTTTCAACTTCATCAATCATATCATGAGCTGCTTGAGGTGAAAAACTAGTTAAAAGATTCTCGTTTATTATATTTAAATTTGTTGAAGCGAGAAACTCTTTAGGATTTTTATCGGTTACATCTATTAAAAATCTCTGAAGTAATGAGCCAAGTCCAGCCTCAGAAACCTTAACAAGAAACTGAGAGTTGTGATTAGCTCCTGCTTCTAAATCCGGTTTTTTAAAAGGAAAAAAGCTCTGATACTTTGATTTGCTTGTTTCAGTTAAAGCTGCTAATAATCCCTGAAGAGTAAGTGAATAGTTCATTGGCTTACCCAAGACACTATTATTGAAATCTTCCCCGCCTTCAATTAGGCCATCATAAGACTCATTCACATTCTTAATCATTATTTTAGCTTCTTTTGGCACTAGACCAATAATATTCATGGCACCCTTTGCAGAATTCATCAGCCCGACAAGTTTTTTTAATTTATTTACTTTTTTAAGATAATCATCTGCGGCACTTACTTCATTAACAAAATATGAGCCATAGAAATTATTTGAAAATGATATCTCCCTAATCGTAGTTTCAATCTTTTCCAGCGTATTAACCGTGGTTGTGATAGAATCCCTTTTCCCATGAAAGTATTCCATATTTGATTTTTTGTAATAAAAATCAATTAGCATGCCTAATATTTCTTTTATGCTAACCACTTTTTTGACAGACTTTCTTTTTGAGAATGGGATAGAAACACCTTCACCTGGGGTAAAAAGACTTAACAGTGAATGCATAAGCTTACCATTACCGTAATCTTTAAAAAGGATTTCAATCACTTCTAAAACAGTATTAGTTATACGAATATTTGAATAGCATGGATCTATTCCGATATTATAATTTTGTTTTTTACAATCTAGGGAAACGTTCTTCCACGTGTAGGAATCTGCTTTAATATACCTTTCGGCCATATTCAAGACTTTTCTATTTAAATCGTTTCTATCTGAAGCTGTAAATTTTTTCAGCAGATCAATTGAAAATTCTTCTTGAGAAATAAAAGCTGAATTAACAATTTCAAAAACCGATTCAATTTCATTCTCAAGTTTAGGAGAATAGCTTTTGGAAATTCTGTCTATGAAGTCGGGGGGCTGTGTATTGATGATGGCCG
>CAYGTU010000220.1:0-4590 GCA_964352945.1 uncultured Bacteriovoracaceae bacterium | reverse complement strand
GTTTAATGTTGGAAATGCCATATCTCGGGCACCAATCATTAAAGGAATACAAAAATTTCCAAAGGCTCCAATTAAAATAGGAGTAATTGCGTAGAAGATCATTATCGTACCATGCAAAGTAAAAAGCATGGCGTATGTGTCGGGAGGACAAATACCCGCACTGTTAGCAAAAAGTAAATTTCCTAAAACCGGAAATGGAGTATTAGGAAATGCTAAGGTCCATCTAATAAGAAGGGCCATCATTCCACCTACACCAAGTCCAAAAATTCCATACCATAAAAATTGTTTTCCAATTACTTTATGATCAAAAGAAAAAATGTACTTTGATAAAAAAGTTGTAGGGGCTGCGTGTTTTTCGTGTACCCAAGTCATTATTTAGTCTCCCATTTCCAACCCCAATAATTATCTAAATTATCTGGATCGTTTCCTGCAATTGATAGTACTTGAGCTTCATCTAACCAAGTGTTAAATTCGGCCTCAGTATAAACTTTAAGCTTAGCTTGCATTAAGTAATGGTGAGTTCCACACATTTCTGCACAAGCTATATCGTAGTCACCTGTTTTTTCCAACTGAGTCCACATTCTAGTTATTCTTCCAGGAATCGCATCAACTTTAATTCTCGCGTTTGGAAGATAAAAAGAGTGAATTACATCTTTTGACATTATTCTAAACTCAACAGGTACACCTGTTGGAAGCCTTAAATCATTATTAGTTAAAATATCATCTGAAGTATTAAAGATTCCATCTTTACCTGCGTATCTAAAATTCCACATCCACTGTTGCGCCATTACCTCAACTCTAATTTTCTTTTCACTTTCAGAAGGATATTTCCAGAAAGTATTTAATAAATCTCTAGTTGAGAAAAATGTAATAGTCATATCGATAGATAAGAAAACTGCCGTACCTATAATCATAGTCACAACCAAATGTTGTTTCTTATTTCCATGAGTATAATATGGCTTACGATTTCTCTTATGATGATAAAGATAAGAAAATCCAAATAAACCAATACAAACTAATGTGAAATAGAAAACATTTAAGAAAGTTGTATAATTAAAAAGAAAATCAATTAAATGACCATCTTTTGAAATATCAACTGGTGCTTTCCAACCATCAAAAATACTAGCACTCAAAATTAAGTCACTAGCACCACCTAAAACGAAATCGAAAGGATTAAAATCCAACATCATAATTACCTTTTTATAAATTTCAATAATAACTTTATATTATCAGTTTTATAATCTTTAACCAGTTGTTTTTATTTAAAAAATAACATTATAACAAGAATACTTGGGAGATAAATTAGTGTTCCCCAAAAGTAGTTTTTAGCCCATTTTTTATTCAGCGCATCAGTGTTATAAATCAAACCCATAAAGGTTAAAATCAAAAATAACCCACTTACAATTAATGCAGGCCATAAATAACCTTTAGAAAGTGAATTTATTGAAAGTGGCAAAAAAACGACAGCAAAAAGCATTAACGTATACAGATAAATTCTAATTTTTGTTGGCCCAATTCCTTCAAGAGTTGGAACAATCTGAATACCTGCATTATCATAATCTTCTTTATGAAAAATTGAAATCGCCAGAAAATGTGGAAGTTGCCAAATAAATAATAAGCCAAATAAAACAAGACCCATTTGATCTAAATTATTTGTAACTGTAGTCCAACCCATTAACGGTGGCATCGCTCCTGGAATGGCTCCCATAAAAAGTGCCCAAGTACTTTTTAATTTCATTGGCGTGTAGATAAAAATATAAAAAATAGTCGCAATTATTCCTAGAATCATTGTAAGTAAATTTGCGTAAATATATAAAAGTGGAAGTGTTACAAAAATTAAAGCAATTCCAATATATAAAGAAACCTTCGAATCTAATCGTCCTCCAGGAAGTGGACGATTTTTTGTTCTTGTCATTAATTTATCGATATCTTTTTCAACATAACAATTAATAGTGCATGCACCAGCAACTAATGCTGATGTTGCTAATATTGAAATTAATCCATTAAAAAATGTTATCTCACCTGGAGCCATAAAAAGACCAAGTGTTGCTGTTAAAATTACAAGAGCTGAAAGTCTTGGTTTAGTTAGATCGATTAAATCTGAAATAAATGATGGTGAAATCTTATTGTAAATATTTAATTCTAATCTTCTTAAATGAAGATTAATTTTTACCATAATTATAAGTAGTAATGTTGCTCCAGTTAAGTGGGTCGTTGTAATCATAGGATCAATCCCTGTAGAAACAGTTTTAATTCCTAAGTATACTTGGATAAAAACGATAGAAACTGCACCTAAGGATAACCTCCTCACAAGTGAAGCATCCTTTGAATTTTTAATAGCTTTCATTGCATTAATTAATTTTAATGCAATTGTTACGATTAAAATTGTTACAACTACAGCAAGCACTCTATGAGTCATATGTATTTGAGCTTGACTAGAAACTGGAATCCAAAATTTTTCAAATTCTACCACGTCAAAACATTTAATAATATTTTCGTCACCCATTCCACAGGCTCCACCAAGACCTAAATGTCTCATTAAAGCACCAAGAACAATTTGAATATAAAGTATCGCAGTGGAAATTATAGCGATTGTTTTTAAATTTAAATTTAATACGCTACCTTTAAGGTCTTCATAAGATTTTAAGTCTGTAATATGTAGAAGATAAACAAGGGAGGAGATATAAATCATGGATGTCGCTAAATGAGTTGTTGAAATCCAAGAAGGCAATTTATAAATTACAGTTAAGCCGCCAAGAACACCTTGAAAAATAACCAAGGCTAAAACAATCCATGAAAAAAATTGTGCTTTCTTTTTTTGTGGATAATTTCTGCGTGTAAAAAAAACAATTAATATTGAAATGAAACCAACAAGACTAGCAAGTAAGCGATGCGAGTGTTCAATTAAAACTCCACCTTCCATCTTTGGCATTATTTGCCCAAAACATAAAGGCCAATCCGGACACGCTAAACTTGAACCAGTATTATGAACATAACCACCAAGTGTGATTAATAATATTGAAAGAAATATATTTATTAAAATTAGTTTTCTTGCCATGTGTCGTATTGCGTCCAAAGTGTAGCCTTTTATACACTTTAGGCAATAATTTAGCAAAAGGACTTTCTATTTTGGGGCTGAATATTTCTTAATCACTCTGTAAAAAAGAACCATTGGAACGTAAGTAAAAGCGATGAAAAAACCAATAACAATTAAATTGCTTTGATCTTTCGGTGTATCACCTGAGCAATAGGGACAAGCCATTGCTCCAAATGAAAATAAATACGATAAAAGTAAGATTTTTCTCATTAAATTAAATAAACAAAAGAGAATACTAAAATCCAAACAAGATCTACAAAGTGCCAAAAGAGTCCACAAACTTCTAATTCACTGTAATGACCGTGATCAAAATCCCCTCTTTGTCCTCTAAAAAACATTGTAATTAAATAAATAACACCAGAAAGAACATGGAGACCATGAAATCCAGTAATCATATAAAAAGTAGATCCAAATAAATTATTTCCATTAACAAAATTTGTCAGTGAAAGTCCCATATGAACCAAGTGAGTATACTCATATACTTGAATTCCAAGAAACATTACTCCACCGGCAATTGTAGCCAGTAACCATCCCTGTTGAGCTTTTTTATTTTGTTGCTTACAAGCATCGATTGCAAAAACCATTGAAACAGAAGAACAAACTAAAATAAAAGTAGCTAAACCTGAAAGGTCGATCCCTAAATGTTCAAGTGGATTTGGCCAAGTTTTTGTAGCTCTTAAAACAGCATAGGCTAATAAAAATCCAGAGAAAGACATTCCATCTGTTGCCAGAAAAATCCACATCCCCGTTTTTCCTGGAGTAGCTTTAGCCACAGTAGGATTTACGTAATCTTTATCTAATAAATGATATCCACCAGACATATTATTTCCTTATTTATTCCCAGGACCAAATGGTTTTGGATCCTTATCATAACCCATTTCTAAAATGTATTTTGTTAAAGCTTTAATTTGTTTTTGCGAATCATTTCCTAAAACACCATCAACAGCACTTGCACCATTATCCCAGAAAGCTGGCATTGGAGTGTACTCAATCACAGCTGCTGGATTAGCTAACCATTTTTCAATCCAACTAGCTCTTAATCTTCTTTTTGCGTAATGAAGATCTGGACCTTGTGCTTCTTCTTTATTAAATCCTTGAGTGTGACATGAAGTACATGCTAGTTCATTCCAAAGTTTTTGAGCAGCTGCTCTCTCCCCTGGTTCCCACTCAATTTTCTCTTGAGGTTCATTTGTAAATGAAACTTCATTAGAATCTGCTTGGAAGTAAGAAACAATCTGATTTAACTCTCTATTAGAAAAATTAAATGTAGGCATTCTAACTTTTACCCAAGGTCTGATTTCCCAAACATTTTGTAAAAAGTCATAAAACCACTGAGACTGAACACGGTGACCTTGTTTTACTAAGAATGGAGGTCCAGCATTTCTATCCTCAAGAGCGTTGGAAACATTTCCTCCAGCTCCATCAATTTTATGACAACCTTGACAGTTAAATTTTGCAACAACTTGTTTACCTTCTTCAGCAATTTTTTCACG
>CAYGTU010000219.1:0-4615 GCA_964352945.1 uncultured Bacteriovoracaceae bacterium | reverse complement strand
GAATTAATTCAGCAGTACCATTTAGTGCAGCTGGACATATGACAGGTACAAGTCAAGCAACTGCATTTGTAACTGGTGTTGCTGCTCTTTTAAAAGCTAACTTTACGAAATTATCATTTGAAGAAATTAAAAATATTATCTTAGCTTCATCTGTAAAACAATCTAACCTACAAGGTAAAATTCTTGGTGGTGGAAGACTAGATGCATATAATGCTTTAGCTCTTGGTAAAAAAGTTGTAGAATCTTCACAAGAAAGAAAAGTAGCAAAGAGTAACTAATTAATACTGTAGGAATGTACAGTATTAAACCTAAGGGTTAATATTGTACTTCTTACTAAGTTTACTGGGTGGAGCACTTTACGCGCTAGGTTTCCCAAATAAAATAATTCCGGAAAATGCAATTCTTCCAATAGTTGGATTCACTCTTCTTTTCTACAATTATTACAAAAATAGCGATTCATTTAAAAACTGCCTTTTACATTCTATTGTCTTTTCGATCGGATTTAATTTTACTGGGTTTTACTGGGTAGCACATACACTACAAGAATTTGGTGAACTACCCATTGCTGTCTCTTGGTTACTTTCATCTTTATTTTCATTTATCATTCTGCCACAACACTCACTTGGAGTGGTTATCTATTTCCTGATTAAAAAGAAATTTAAATTCAATAATCTTTCAATCGAATTCAAAACATTTCTTTTAGCTGTATTCTTCACTTGTTTAGAACAGATAATTCCACAACAATTTCCGGCCCATATTGGACATGGATGGCTTGCTCATAAATCGATGCTTGGCCTTGCACCTATTTTTGGAAGTGTGGTTTATTCATTCTTAAGTTATCTGATTGCTTTAACTCTTCTATCTTTCTATCTAAAAAAGAAACATATTATAACCGTCGGTATTATTTTAAGTTTACTCACTTCAAGTGCTAATTCTCTTAACTTGGTTAAAAAAAAATCACATCCTCTAAAGGTTAGAGTACTACAGGCGAATATTGGAAATTACCTAAAATTGAAATCAGAAAATGGTGATATGGATTCAGTTGAAAAAGTCTTATCCTATTATAAAAAAATTGCGGTAACTCCTATTGAAGGCCTAAAAAAAATTGATCTCATCATAATGCCTGAAACAGCTTATCCCTTTGCCATTGATTCTAAAAATATTCAAGAGGGACTCTATCCTTCTCCTCTTCTAATTCAGGATATAACAAAATCGATGAATACAAATCTTCTTACGGGTGGATATGATATCAATCGAACTGAAGAAGCTGGTTCAATTAATGGTGAATTTAACACTGCATTTTTGTTTAATGAAAAAGCGATGATTACACAGAAATATCACAAGAGAGTACTAATACCTTTTGGTGAAACCCTTCCCTTTGGTCCTCTTAATAAAATGCTGGCCCCTCTTGCCAAAAATGTTTCTTTTTTTGGTCGTGGAAGTGAATTTAGTATTTTTAATATTAAAGATTCTTTTTTTATTACACCTATTTGTTATGAAATTTTATATAGTAATTTTATAAGAGATTATTTAAATGCCTCAATTGAAAAAGTTAATTATATTATAAATCTCACTAATGACAGCTGGTATGGTGATACCGCTGAGCCGTGGCAACATAAATTTTTGGCCCATTGGCGAGCAGTTGAATTTCAAATTCCTATAATAAGGTCAACAAATACTGGTATCACATCCGTTTTATATCCTGATGGAACTGAAAGTAAAAAGTTAAAGATTGGTGAGTTAGGTGCACTAGATGTAGATGTTTTCTCTAATCAATTAGAGACAAGTACTTATCAAAAATTAGGTTATATAATGATTATGCTTTTATTTTTCGTTTATGGGTTACTAATTCTTTTTAGTGAACCCTTCCTTAAAAAGCTCATGAATTCTAATAAGACCTAAAAACTTATCTGCTTTAACCACAGGTAAAACAGATATTGGTTTTGCTCTATCTTCCATTAAATTAAAAGCTTCAATGGCCAATTTATCTGAATCGATTGTTACAGGATTTGCTGACATTATTTCGCTAGCTTTTAATAAATAAGCATTTTCTGATTTAGCAAAAGCTCTTCGAATATCACCTTCAACTATAATACCTTTTAATTTTTCACCTGAGAGAATAGCCGCCATTCCGAAGGGTTTTTTTGTCATCTCTAAAATGATTTCTTTAAGAGTGCTAGTTTCTTCTAAGCAAGGTAACTCTGCTTTTAAAACCATTAGATCTTTTACTTTTATACTTAATGATTTTCCTAGTAGTCCACCCGGATGATTGATGGCAAATCCCTCTTTAGATAGATCAACAAAATGTTCATACATTACCGCCATGGCGTCCCCCATTGAAAGGGCCAAAGTTGAACTATTTGTTGGTGCTAAATTATTTTTACAAGATTCAGAAGATACTGAGCAGGCAAAAACTAAAGAACAATTTTCTCCAATTTTAGATTCTATCTTTCCTAATAAGCCTATTGTCATATTTTTTTGAATTCGAAGAAAAGGAATGACCTTTATAATCTCTTCCGTTGCGCCTGAATTTGAAATAAAACAGATGGCATCGTCTTTACCCACATTGCCTAGATCTCCGTGAAGAGCTTCAATGGGATGGAGAAAAAATGACTTGAGCCCAAGGCTTGAAAAGGTAGAGCTGAGTTTTTTAGCAATTATTCCAGACTTTCCCACGCCACAAAATATCAAGGACCCACCTGAAGCTTTCAAAGAAGTATAAATTCCTTGTAATCTCTCCATCTGATCATTTGAAATATGCTTAGAAGCACTCTCTAGGGATTTTGCTTCGCTTAATAATACGTTCTTAAAAATGTCTAAATACTGCATAAATACACTCGGATAATAGTAACAGTTTATTATTCTGCAAATTGTTGTTATCATTAATATAATGAAAAAACATTATTTAATCCACATACTTTGGATACTTTTATTTTCTTCTTGTGCTGATTATGCTCCCTACAAGAGAATTACTGAGGACTTAGAGATTCCTAGTAAAATTTTTGTCGCTGATAAAAATCTTACTTGGTCAGCTGTGATTGACGTATTGAGTAAATACGATATTGAAATTCAAAACAGAAATGCTGGTTTTATCAAAACTTCATGGATTGATAATACTCTGGATTTAAATTTTACTGATTCTTTTGCAAGCTCAGATAAAGTTAAGACTGCTAAGTTTAAGCTCATTGTAAACGTAGTAAAAGGCTTTAGAGATGCCTATGAAGTAAGTAAGGTAACAATCTATAAAAGACAATTAGTTGAGCAAGATTTTTTACAGGGTTGGAAAGAAGAACAAACTGATGGAATATTAGAAAACACCCTACTCTATAGAATAGATAGAAAGATAACAATCGATAAAGAACTTAATAAAATTCAAGAGCAACGAGAAAAAGAACTTATTCAAAAGTTCTAATTCTTACTCAATAGACGTATTAGCTAAATTTAACCTAGACCAAAAATGAGCTTTCTGAGTGAATTCACCTGAAGGTGATTTTTTGCCAGTTAACTTCTCAAGAGCATAATCAAGCTCAACATGAACGTCTTCAAACTTTTTTGAACTTATCATCTGAAGCATGGCTTTTTTAGATTCACCAAACCCTAGATCACCTAGAGTTTTTATTGCAAGTCTAATCAGAGACCCTCTTTTAAGCTTGCCCATATCTCCGTTGTAATTTGATTTATCATAAAGCATATTCCAAACACTAGGGGCCATATCTGTGAGTTTTAAATCATTGATGTTTTGTAGTGCTTGTAATCTCACTATCATTGAATCATCTTTAAGTGCTAGAGCATAAAGCCCCTTGTATTTAGTATTTTTCAAATGATTAAGTGCTTTCAGAGAAGCTAGTCTCATAAAGTAAGCTGGATGCTTATAGAATTTTGCAACAAATGCCTCTGCCTTTGTCCCCATTACCTTAACAAGTAAAAATGTTGCCCACCATCGACTCTTTTCAGGGTAATCAGCAGATTTCATTACGTTAATTAAAGTTGGTACGGCTTTATTTTTTAAATTAAAAACAGATGCTTTAATTTTAGCTAACTGATCTTTTGAGCCTGATTTATCTGCAAACAATTGCTCTAAACTATTCTTTGGTTGAATGGACATAGGAGTCGATAAATCTTGAATTGCAGAATCAGTCTTCTCATCTACTTTAGAATTCTCAACCGCTAGTGGTATGGCAACTGGCTTAACTTCTTTTTTAGTTTTATTTTTGTCAGCTGAATACATTATATTATCAAATTTCTTTCTCTCATAAATGGGCTTCCACTTATCATCTTTGGTATTTGCAGAAACATTTAAAACCATCATTAATGGCAAACAAGTGAAAAAAAGTTTTTTCATATAATTATCCTAGTAGTTCTTCAAATTGGCTTAATAAATCATCTGGGCTGTCTGTTTCTTTAACTTCTACAGTTTTTCCATCATCAGCAGCATCAGTTGGAGCGTCGTCTTGTTCTTCTTGTGGAGCATCTTCAGCTACTGCATCACTTCCACCAAGCATATCTTCCATTGGATCAGATTCACCGCCACCTAACATGTCGTCAACTGGATCACTTCCACCACCAAGCATGTCATCCATATCATCACTTCCACCAGAAAATGCTTCCATGGGAT
>CAYGTU010000218.1:0-4630 GCA_964352945.1 uncultured Bacteriovoracaceae bacterium | reverse complement strand
TCTTGATTTTCTGCCGGACTATCTTCTTTTGGAACATAAGAAAAAGAGTTTGAATCAATTAATTCACATAAAATTATTTCTTTTCTAAATTTTTGAACATGATGAAATATCTCTAAATGAGCTGTTAGATCATCTTCCCATTTGGGTATCTTTATAAAGAGATGATTTATGGGTTCAAGTTTTGCCGTTTTCAGCTCCACTTCAGTAACGATACCCAACTGTCCTTCAGTTCCAATGAGTAAATCAGTTTCTGTTTCAAAACGTGGATAAGGAGCATTTTTAAATGACTGATAATAATTAAAATCACTATTATATTTTGAATGATTTTGGGATTTGGTTTGAAATGGCTTGCTTGCATCTAATGTTTTTTCTTCGCCATTAAAATCAATATATTTAAGTGAAACTATTTGTGAACGTAAGTTGCCATAAGAAAAGCATCTCTCTCCAGTGCAACTTGTAGCAACACCCGCTGAAATTAAGGCCAGGTCTTCAGTAGGAGCAGTAAGGATATTTCGACCTTTTGAAATAAGAAATGATCTTGCATCCTTCCAATTAACAGCACCCTTTAAATAGAGGTTTCCTGCTTCAGTTAATTCCATTTTAGGTTCTAGCTTAGAAAGATCGCACAAATAAAATTCTTTATACTCGGAAAAGTAGGACTCAATCTTATCATAAGGAATAACCGTTGATGTTTGTGAAGAGAAATAGAAGCTAGGAGCATGAGTTTTAATATGCTCTTTTAATTCATTAATAGTTGAAAAACTTTTTTTCTTAATCATCACTCTGGCAGTTAAATTTAAAGGGATTAAAATATTCTCCCGAATATTTACAAAAACAAGCCCCTTGGTCAAGCTGTCCATTTTTCATTTGGCATTGCTCTCTAAACAGTGGTTTTGCCCTTTCTTTTTTAACTGTGGCGCCTTTTTTTGATGAACAAGAAAGTGTTAGGCACAGAATAATTGCTAAGTAATTGAATTTCTTCATTATAATCCTAGATAAAAGTTACATCAAAAATTGATTTCTTGCTATTGCGTTAATTATCTCATAAAAAATGCTATTCACAATTAAAAGGAGAAGGGAAAGATGAAAAAAATCGCAACATTATTGTTTATTGTAAGTTCATTTGCTTTTGCTGCAAATACAGTACAACTTGATAAAAAAGTGATCAATCTTGGTGATCTTGGAGATGTTAGAAAGGTTTCTGACTTTGATAAGAAAGGTGAGTTTGATTTAGTTAGAACAGAAAAGACGCCTACAAAAGTAAAGTTAGTTTACTCTTTTAAGGCACCTACTATGGTTTGTGCACAAACTAGAATCGTTTCTTACCCATGTGGTGGATTCTACAGAGGTGGTTACGGACGTGGAGGATACGGACGTGGTGGTTACCCATACCCTCCAAGAGGTGGATATGGTCGTGGTGGATACTACCCAGGTATTTGTACAAGATCTGAATGTGTTAGATATGAAGAAAGACTTTATACTCAAGTTAAAAAGCTTAAGTTAAACTTTAAAAAAGCTAACGCTATTAGTGGCGCAGATGTAGAAATGATCAATTTAAACCTTAGATCTAACGGTAGATCAGCAGGTTACGATGTTCAGGCTTCTGATTATACAAATATTAAGCAAAGAGCTAGATCAATCAAATTTAAGAATTAGTAAGTATTTTCAATTACATAAGTGAAAGGCCCCATAATTTGGGGCTTTTTTATTGTCTAAATTTTATACACCCGCTTCTGTACTGTACAAAATCCACTCATTTTAGGCCTTAAATCTTGGCATACGGTTTGTATATATAGGTACTGTAGATTAAAAACTTATTTAATGGGGAGAGTACAATGAAAAGGTTATCAATTTTAACAATCATTTTTGCGGTGATGTTAGGTTTTACTTCTTGTGGTCAAGATACTGCAAAGAAAGTAACAACAAGCTCAAGTTATTTTAACAATCAATGGACAGGTAATGATCCATTGTTTGGTCAAAATCAGTATTACAATTTAGACCAAAAGTACGATGTGCTTAAAGCTGCTGTACTGGCAAAATCAGTATCACAAGGTTTAGAGCCATACGATTTTTTTGAACATGAGGAAGGAACTTACTCAACAACTTATTTTAACTTTGGTTCAGTTACAATGAGAAAAAAAGCAGTTGATACAGTTGCTTCAACTTCAGTAAATTACACAGAGTTTACTGGATCTCCAATTATTAACCCTAATACAGCAACTGCTTCTGTTTTTGATGAAACAGACAGACAAGCAATTGTTGATGAAGTGTTTTCAAGATCACACACGAAAGTACTTTCAAATATTGAAACTGTAACAATCACAGTTAATGGAAGAACATATCCAGGATACAAAGTTATTTATGTAGAACAAGATCCAATATCTAACTACTACTATACTAATAAGGTATCAACTTATGTAATTTGTTTAGCAATACCACTTATGGCCAATCCAATTCTTGTACAAGAAATGGTATCTGGTGGAAAATATAAATTGCTTAAAACAGCAAACTACAATCAAAATCTATAAAAATTAGCTCATAAACCCATTAAAAAGCCCTGAACAAATGTTCAGGGCTTCTTATTTTTCACTCCCAGCCTTTAAAAATCTTAAATTTGTGTATATGCTATATAAGAAATAAATAATCTTAGGAGCTTTATATGGCACAGTATCAATCAGATTTACAGGACATTTTTTTTAACCTTTTCGATGTACTCGATATTGAGCAATTCGATAAGTACGGATTAGCTAAAGATGATATTACTGGAATCGTTAGTGAATTTGATAAATTTGTTGGTAATGAAATTTTTCCTTTCAGAGAAAAGTCAGACCTTGAAGGTGTAAGACTTGAAAACGGAAAAGTGCTTGTTCCTGAATGTTTAAAGAAATCTCATAAGTCTTTTTATGATAATGGTTGGTTTGCTCTTGGTCTTCCAGAAGAAATTGGAGGGACACCTGTTCAGCAAGCAGTGGCTACAGCTTGTGGGTCTTTAATCACTGGAGCGAATGCTGCTTGGATGATGTATCCAGGTTTAACTAAAGGTGCTCTTCAAGTTTTAATTCATAAAGGAAGTGACATACAGAAAAAATTATTTATTCCACCAATCGTTGAAGGACGTTGGGGGGGAACAATGTGTTTGACTGAATCAGGGGCAGGTTCTGATGTTGGTGCTCTAAGGTCAACAGCAACTGAAAATGCTGACGGAACTTGGAATGTTAAAGGTGTAAAAATATTTATTTCAAGTGGAGATAGTGATCTTTACGAAAACAATATTCACCTAGTACTTGCTAGAACTCCAAAGGGACAAGCTGGTCCAAAAGGAATTTCTTTATTTATTGTACCTACTATTTGGGTAAATGAAGATGGAAGCCTAGGTGACAAGAATGATGTTATTTGTACCAAAATAGAACATAAGATGGGAATTCACGCATCAGCTACTTGCGAATTAACATTTGGAGATAACGGTGGATGCCGTGGTTATTTAATTGGTGATGAACTTGATGGTATGGCCACAATGTTTATTATGATGAATGAAGCAAGACTTTTATGTGGAATGCAAGGTGAGTCTCAAGCGAACTTAGCTTATTTAATGGCAAAAAAATATACTCAAGAAAGATCACAGTTTGGTAAAGAAATTATTAATCACCCAGATGTGAGGCGAAATTTATTAAGAATGCGTTCAATGTCTAGAGGTTTGAGATCTCTTTGTTTATGGACTTCAAATTTATTTGACCAGGCCCATGCTGGAGATGTTCCGGCAGGGAAACTTGTTGAGTTAGTAACTCCAATATCAAAAGCATACTGTACTGATAGAGCTTTTGAAGTTGCAGTAGATGCAGTTCAAGCTCATGGTGGTTATGGATACTGTCAAGAATATGGAATGGAACAATTTGTTCGAGATATAAAAATTGCATCAATCTATGAAGGAACAAATGGAATTCAAGCTATAGATTTTGTAATGAGAAAAATTTTAAAAGATAAAGGTGAAGCACTTACTGAACTTTCAAAAAGAATCATGAAGTCTATGGGTGCACTTGATAAAACTAAATATGCAGTTGAGCTTGATTTATTTACCAAAGTTTTAGGTAAGGCCCAAGTAATAGTGGACTCATTTGGCGCTAAGGCTCAGGCTGGAAATTTTGATGGCATTCTGCAACATTGTACAGATTTTTTAAATTATGCTTCGACTTTAGTTGTTGCATGGAGACATATGATAAGCGCTTCAAAGGCAGAGAGTTTAATTGCTGCAGGAGCACAGGGTGACGATAAAAAATTCTATGAGACTAAAATTACTGACTTTAAAGTGTTTTGTTCTCATTTTCTAAGCCATAACATGTCTATTGCTAAAACTATTCTTGAATATGAACAAGATGTTATGGCATTGGAAATTTAAAATCTAAGTGATACTATAATTAGGTATTAAATTTAAAAACTTGGATTAAAATTGAAAAACAAAGTATTTGAACTCGCAGCCGAGTTCTCTGCAACTTCTCATGGAAGTTCAGATTATGATAAGGACACAATCTTTGTCATGGGAAAGGATGAAAATCAATTCGTACCCTTGAGCAATTTAAATATAGCTGAAAAGGATTTAGGTGCTGAAGGTACGATGAAGATAAAGGTAGTTAAA
>CAYGTU010000217.1:0-4667 GCA_964352945.1 uncultured Bacteriovoracaceae bacterium | reverse complement strand
CTCTCGACTCTACTTTACTCGTCCTTCTTGATAATGTCCTAATAGCTCATAAAAATATTTCATCTTTAAGAGAGTTGAAAAACTTCAAACATTTCAGTTTTTAGTTGTTCCATTTTTTGAGCAACGCCTTCATGGCCAACATCTGCTGGATTAAATAAATATCTTTCAGGTCCAAAATCTTTAACCATAAGTTTTGACTGCCAGATATTTGAATTAGGCATATTTAAATCAAGTTTATATTCATAATCAGCGAGAACAGAAGGATCTATAAAATCTTGAATCGAATTGAAAAAAGAATCATTATATATTTTTTTACCACTTTCTAAACGAGTAAAACCACGAACAACATAATCAATATAAACAACATCACTTTCAAAGGCATTAAATAGTTCATTAATTGCTTTTAAAGGCGAGATTTCTCCACAAGTAGCAATATCTATATCCACTCTAAAAGAGCAGATACCATTAGGATCTGAAGCTTCTGGATAAGTATGGGTCGTAATATGAGACTTATCTAGGTGCATAGACACATTTAAGCAATTATTAGTTTTTTCCCATTTCCCACCATTATAATCACTCATAAGAACCATGCTTGAAGCTCCAACAGGATCATAATCCTGTTTAGAAACTGCAAGAATATCAGCTTTTATGATGTCACAGATTTTTTCGGAAACTTCAGTTACTTTCTTAGCGTTGTATTTCTCATGAATATAATTAATATACTCTTCTTTTTGTTTGTCATTTAAGGCAATACAAAAATCATATAAATTAAAGCTTAAAACCTTAGTTAAATTATTAAAACCTGACAAGGCAACTTTTTCAGAACCATGAACTCTATACATCGCTAAACCCTAAGTAAAAGTGAAGCTCATTAATGCCAGATTTAATGAGGGTCGTCAATAAAAAATATCACCTAACTACCTGAAATATCATATTTGGCTGATTAAAAAGCTAAAGTAATCAAAAATCAACCCGAAGAGAAAAGGAGGCTTTTATATATGCAAGAAGATGGAAAAAAATTAATAAGAAAATTATCTTATAGAAAGCAGATTCATTGGGTAAGCTCACTTACTAAATATGCTCTTATTTCTATGTCAATTGCCCTAATTCTAAGTTTTGGGCTATATACTTTGACCGAAGTTTTTTCAGAATTAATACATGTGAATATGGAATTCATTCTTATTTCTTGGGGCTTATTTTTTATCTTTATATTTATAGAATATTTTGCCATCTTACGTCCTTTAAAAAATAAATGCATCGATTTATTTGATGATAAATTGGTAATAAAAATAAAAGGAAATGAAAAACATCTCTATTTCAATAAGATTAAATCAATACAGTGTAAGCATGGTTATTTTGTTTTGAAATTTAATAATAATACCAACCATTCATTTTCTTTTGCTATCGAGCGCTGTGACTACATTCTCGAACAATTAAATAAGCAAAGACCTGACTTATTCGATAAAAAAAGTTTTATGAATTTGAGAAAATCTATTGTTTTGTCAGATCACTCTGTTGCTCGTTTCTATGATCTTTTCCATGGGACTTATAAACTTTTTACCCTACTGTTTATAATCGGTGTTCCGAGTTTGCTCAGTTTACTTATAATATTGAAACAGTATTACACTAAGGAAATTATCATAACTCCAGGCTATGTTCTTGATCTTATTGCTACTAACTATCTCGTCTTTATAATTATTGGGCTAACTTTTCCTATGATTACAAATTTTATTTTCAATAAAATAAAGAGTAAAGAACTTATAATGGATTACAAAAACAAATACCGAAATTTAAAATTTGAATTAAAAATATATAAATTAATAGCCCCTGTTTATATTTTACTTGTCCTTCTAATCTCTTTTTCGACAATTAAATATGATCTCAACTTACTTGGCTTAATGAGCATAGATAATGATCAAAAAGTTTTAGTCAAAAATAAATATATAAACAAACGCTTATTTCCTTTTTCTCCAGATAAAACCATTGTATTTTATGACCTTGAGACTAAAAAATACTTACAGGCAAATATAATTCAAAATAATGGAAGAAAGATTGCATCGGATTTAATAAAAGTTAAGTTATCTAATGGTAATATTTTAGAGATTAAATTTGACCAAATTAAGGGTGAAGTATTTTAAAAGTTTAAACTTTTATTCTTGCATTCGCCTTTCTTAAGCGATCTAGTAATGTATTGACAAGTGCCTTATACCAACCAGGTAGCTGATTAGTAACTTTATGAATTTTTTCATTCGAAATTTTTATTAATTCAGTATCTTTAGCCGCTTTAACAGAGGCTGATCTAGGGGAATTATCTAAAAATGACATCTCTCCAACAATTTCACCAATATTAATAATTCCTATTTTCACTTCAATCGCACTTTTTCTTTTATATACTTCTAAAAGTCCCGATTTAACAAAGTACATATCATTACTTTTCTCACCCTCTCTAAGAAGATATTCACCGGTAGTAAGTAAAATTTTATTGTCATCATCTGACATATTTTTTCCTATGAAATGAAAAACTAAACTAATATAATTTTACTATAACTATAAGATTTTAACTATTTGGAGAAAAAATGTCCTATTCCCTGAGCAAGGCAGTCGGCTTATTTTTAGGTCCTATATTATTTGCTTTTACTATAGCTATAAACCCCTTTGGTTTTCAATTGATTGAAAATCAAATCGTGGCAATAGCTTTTTGGATGATCTCTTGGTGGATTAGTGAATGTATTGATTTAGGTGTGACTTCTCTCCTGCCTATTATTCTGTTTCCACTCCTCGGTTTTATGCCACTGCAAGAAACGACCTCATTTTATGGAAGTCATATCATATTTCTGTTTATGGGTGGCTTTTTTATGGCAATAGCTATGGAGAAAGCAAACTTACATAAAAGAATTGCACTCACAATCGTAAAAATTACAGGAACAAAGTCTACTAGAATTGTATTTGGTTTTATGGTGGCAACAGCTTTTTTAAGCATGTGGATTTCAAATACAGCGACAACTGTAATGATGCTTCCAATTGTATTATCTGTAATTCAATTAATACAAAATGAAAATTCTACAATCCCTGAAAAAGATTTAAAAAATTTTGGTATTGTTATGACTTTAGCTATCGCCTATTCAGCTAATATTGGAGGAATAGCGACTATTATTGGAACACCCCCTAATACAGTTTTGAGTAGTTTTGCAGCTAGTTCCCTTAAGATTGATTTAGCCTTTGGAAAATGGTTTTTAATGGCCTTTCCTCTATCAACTGTCATCCTGGTAATAAGTTATTTTGTTCTATTAAAAATATTTCCTTGTTCAATTCCTGAAAATAATTCTTCTAAACTACTTATTGAAAATGAATTAAGAAAGCTGGGAAAAATAACACTCAAGGAAAAATTAACTCTCTCAATATTTTTAACAACTGCTTTTTTATGGATTACCAGATCATATTTAAATAAAATTATGCCTGGATTAAAGTTAAACGATTCATCGATCGCTATTATGGGAAGTATTTTACTTTTTACCGTCCCCATTAGTTTGAGAGAGGGAGATTTTATATTAAACTGGAATGATACTAAAGGTAAGATGCCTTGGAATATTTTACTTCTTTTTGGTGGAGGACTAGCTTTAGCCGGTGGAATGTCTCATGCTGGAATTATTGAAAAAATAGCTCTAGTAATTGCTAGCTTTAATTTTTCACATCCTTTTATTTTAATCATTCTTATTTCTACGATCTCATTATTTATGACAGAGGTTATGAGTAATGTGGCACTTGCGGCAGTGATAATACCTGTTGTATCAGGTATGGCCCAGGGGATGAACTCAAACCCACTTGAATTTATAATTCCAGTCACTCTCGCAACTAGTTTTGCTTTCATGCTGCCTATGTCAACACCACCTAATGCCATAGTTTTTGCAAGTGGACATATTAAAATAAAAGATATGATCAAAGCTGGATTTTTTATGAATATCATTTCGCTCATCGTAACAATGATTTTCAGCTACTTTGTTATTGCCAGAGTTTTCCCTATTTAAACTATTCTTGAAAGAATATAGGAGGAAATTCTCCTCTTCCGTCATTATAACCAAGAAGTGAAACACCCTCTTCTTGGTATTGAATAATTCTGTTTCCTCGATGAGAAAAAGTGTATGGCAAAACAGATTCGTGTTTACCATCAATTTCTACTTTAGTTCTAGAGTCTGTATATTTAGGTATATTTTTAAAAGTTCGTGTCGCCTTATCAAAATTAAATTTATGAGCATAGGGATGATGTGTCCAAAATCTATCTTTGGCCAAGTCAATCATATAATTTCCACTAGCTGATTCTATCGTTTTATTTTTTGTATTTAATGAACTCGGAATATAATAATAACCTACATCCATAACCGATTTTTCACCTGACTTATTCCAATCAACTACATCAAAATAATTTAAAATTTTAATTTTAATTCCAGATCCAACAGATTTAAAATTTGTTGGTATCAAAGAGCGTAACTCCATTACATCCGAAGCATCCATTCGCATACATCCATGACTTGCATACCATCTTCTTAAATACCAAAAATTCATGGAATTTTGAACCGAAATTGGACCATGAAAAGCTATCCCATTCCATTCAGCTAATAAAAATGGGAAGCCTCCAAATTCTGTCTGCCATTTATCTGACCACCATCTTG
>CAYGTU010000216.1:0-4688 GCA_964352945.1 uncultured Bacteriovoracaceae bacterium | reverse complement strand
TCCTCTCCCGCGTCTGCTAAAACGCCCCCCCTTTGATCAACAATTAGAGAGTGGCCATCAGTATGAATCTTGTCATTATGTTTCCCAAGTTGATTAGCGGCAATGATATAAGACTGAGTTTCTATTGCTCGAGCTTTTAGAAGTGTATGCCAATGAACTAAACCTGTTTTATAAGTAAAGGCGGAAGAGCAACTAATTACATTACAGCCAAGATCAAAGTATTCTCTAAATAGCTTAGCAAATCGAAGATCAAAACAAACATTAATACCAATTTTAAAATCACCGATGTTTACAATTTTTGATTCACTTCCCGCAGTATATTTTTTCCCTTCAGAAAAAACATTTATTCCATCAGCTAAATCACAGCTAAACATACTCCGCTTATCGTAATAATTTATTAACTCTCCCTTAGGGTTGAAGTTAAGTACTCTATTAAAGAGTTTATCGTTTTCTTTAAAAGTAACACTTCCACCAAGTAAGTAGCAGTTATGATCAATCGCAATTTGAGCAATTTTCTTAAAGTCTTCACTATCTCTAGTAACAGGTACTTTTGTGACAAAATCAGCGTTTGGCATGGAGTAAAAGACTTCTGGTAAAAACATGGCATCAAACTTATGGCCTTTAGCTAAGGCATAAATTTTAGCTAAATTTTCTTCAGGGTCACTTTTTGATGTAATTTGAATAGCTGCTACTTTCATATTCTTCATTTATACCATAGAATATTGATATGAAAAAACATCTTATTAATTTGGCAAAATTTTTATTTGCTTCTAGCTTGATTTACTGGCTATTTAGTTCAGGAAAACTAAGTTTGGAGGCGTTTAAAAACTTTTTCAGTTCGCCTGAAAAGATTTTCATCGCCCTATTACTGGTTGGCTTTTCAATTTTAATTAATACCTTGCGCTGGCAATTAATCATCGAAAAAATTGAGGGAAGAATGCTTTCCTTTAAAGATGTTTTTACCTACGGGTGGATTGGACTTTTTTTTAGTATCGCTCTTCCGGGTATCGTAAGTGGAGATGTAATTAAGGCCATCCTCTTAAAGAAGAAAGAAAAGCAACTCTCAGTTACTAAATTAATCGCTTCAACCCTAATTGATCGAATTTTTGGGCTAGCAGCACTTATAATGATTATGGGATCAGTTAGTATTTTAAATTATTCAACTCTGGCCGTTACTCCTGAAATCAGACAAATCATTCATATCAATTTTGTTTTTACAATTAGCTTAATATTAGGAGTTGTTTTTTTATTTACGAATAAAAAGTTTAAACATTCAATTATTGAATTTATTCCAAGTTCAGGAATAAAAAATAAGCTCTATACACTTTTAGAACTTATTGAAAATATCAAGAAAGGATTTCATCTCTATTTAGGTTTATCCTTGATTTCACAAAGTATCTTTGTCTTTACCTTTTATTATTTAATGGGTGGAGAAGTTGAATTCATGAAAGCATTAACAGTGATACCTCTTGGATTTATTACTCTTGCTCTCCCAATTGCTCCTGGGGGAATCGGCGTGGGACATGTTATGTTTGAGCATCTCTTTTTAACCTTCTCTATAAAAAATGGGGCAGTTTACTTTAATAATTATTTTCTACTCTCAACCATTGTTAGCTTAAGTGGTTTTGTACCGTATATTTTAAGTGGGAATAATTCTAAAGAATTAATTTCTGAAGCTGAAACTATTCAGTAAAAACAAAAACTTTGGCTGGATCAATATGCGCGTAACGCTGAGATTTATTTTGTAAAAATTGAACTTCTAGTAAGAACTTTAGCTCATCTTTAGGATCTGAATATCTTCTTACTTTTTTAGCTTGCTTTAAAATATTGCTTTTTGCACCGGTAGAAATAGAAGTTGAGCCTCGAAGCATATATCTATTGCCATCAAAGTTTGAAAACCTGCAAACAAAGATATCTCCAGGAAAAACTGAAATTTTAGTATGATCATTTGGTAGTACAAATTTAGTATCATGAAGTAAATCTTTAATAACTATTTGCTTCTTTAAATTAAACTTTAAAAATTCAAAAACAGAAAACGTTGTATCTTTTAAAGCTGAAAGAACTTCTTTTTCAATTGAGTTTTCATTTATATAGCGAGAGATAATTGTTTTCCCCTCTTCAAATTCAAAATTAAAAATAAACCATTCATAGAAATTATTCATTCTTGATTCAAAATCATCAGCGTCTTCATCTACCATTCCGGTATGCTCTATATACATCTCCTTAGCTCTCATTAAATGAGGCCTACGACGAGAGTCTGTATTATATTCTTCGATAATTTTATCTAAATGTTTTTCTAAAATATCTATCACTTCTTAGCACTTCCTTCATCAACACTTAAAACAGCTAAGAATGCTTCCTGAGGAATCTCTACACTTCCTACCATCTTCATTCTCTTCTTACCTTTTTTCTGTTTTTCTAAAAGCTTTCTCTTACGACTAATATCACCACCATAACATTTAGCAAGAACGTTTTTACGTAATGCTTTTACTGTTTCACGGGCAATAATCTTTGCTCCCATTGAAGCTTGAATGGCAATATCAAATTGTTGACGATTAATTAGTTTTTGTAATCTTTGAGTTAAGTCTCTACCTTTATAAAAAGCATTATCTTTGTGACAAATAATACTTAAAGCATCCACCTGGTCACCATTAATTAATATTTCCATCTTCACAAGATTTGCTGTCTCGTAACCCTTAACTTCGTAATCAAGGGAAGCATATCCACGGGTAATACTTTTTAAAGTATCATAGAAATCAAATACCATTTCACTTAATGGTAAGTTATAAATTATTTGTACTCTGTCTTCTGTTAAATATTTTAAATCTTTTTGTATCCCTCTTTTATCCTCACAAAGTTTAATAACTTTTCCTACAAATTCATTAGGTAAGTGAATTGAGATTTCTACAATTGGTTCTTGAATATAATCAATAAGAGCTGCATCTGGTAAATTACTTGGATTATCAACTTCTAATTCATTTCCCGCTGTGGTCATTACTTTATAACCAACCGATGGAGCTGTTGAGATTAGATTTAACTCGAACTCACGTTCAAGTCTCTCTTGAATAATATTCATATGAAGAAGACCCAAGAATCCACAACGAAATCCAATTCCAAGGGCCGTTGATGATTCTGGTCCGTAAGTAAATGATGAATCATTTAGAGCTAGCTTTTCAAAAGCCTCTTTAAGTTGCTCGTAATCCTCTGGACTTACTGGGAAAATCCCACAAAATACCATTGGTTTACTTTCAGCATATCCAGCTAGTGTTGGTGTATTTTTCTTTTTGGCATCAATAATTGTATCCCCAATTTTTATATCGCGGATAGTTTTAATACCACAAATAATCATTCCTACTTCACCAGCATTTAGCTCTTTTACTTCTGTATAAAAAGGAGTGTTTACTGCAAGCTTTATGATTTCATATTGCTCTTCTGAGTGTTTAAAATAAATATTATCTTTAACTCTTAATTTTCCTTCAAATACTCTTACTAAAACAATAACTCCTCGGTAGGAATCAAACCATGAATCAAAAATGAGAGCTTGAAGATCATTATCATCACTTCCCTTTGGTGAAGGGAAAAAACTAACAATACTTTCTAAAAGATCTTCTACTCCAAGTCCACTTTTAGCAGAAACTAAGGGAGCATTTGCTGTATCTATACCAATAATATCTTCAATTTCTTGTTTTACTTTTTCTACATCAGCGTGAGGAAGATCAATTTTGTTAAGGACAGGAAGAATCTCTAGATTATTTTCCATTGCCATATAAACGTTAGCAAGTGTTTGAGCTTCAACACCTTGAGAAGCATCCACAACTAAAAGAGCACCATCACAAGAAGCCAGTGAACGACTTACTTCATATGTAAAATCCACGTGACCTGGAGTATCGATTAGATTCAACTGATAGGTTTCCCCATCTTTTGCTTTATACATTAAGCGAACTGTTTGCGCTTTGATGGTAATCCCACGTTCTTTTTCAATATCCATCGTATCTAAAATACGATCTTTCATTTCACGCTCAGTGACAGAATTGGTTTTTTGAATAAGACGATCCGCCAAAGTAGATTTACCGTGATCGATGTGTGCAATAATGGAAAAATTTCGAATATTTTTTGTTTTCATTTTAAGAGCAGATAATACAGAGAAATGATTAATCATTCAATAACAATGCTTTGCAAAACGGCAGAATATAAAATATTTAGAACCCAAGTGGAAATCTGACCCTATACATAGCCTCTACGAAACATTTTTTGAGAAAATTTGGCTCTGCTGCCTTCAGCCCCTTCTTTATGTCTTCAATTACAGCAATCATTCTAACTTGTTTTCGAACATCACCTTTTGTGTATTTTATGAGTTTTTTGTAAACATCCATTAGTTCTCTATAAGCCGCTGAGTCATTTCTTGCGCCTTCAATCATTTTTTTGGCAGCAAGACCATCCCAAATCATTATATCCAAAGCTGGCGAAATTTCTTTTATTGATTTTGCTGTAAAATTCCCCGTTTGATTCATGACATGATAAATTCCATCAGTAGTGTGCATATTCCCTATATTTTTGTTAAATATTTTTATCATCAATGATTGAGCTTCTTGTGTTTTTGTAACTCGCTTTTCCAAATAATTTAATAAAATTTTTAAATATGAGGTTTTATCAAATTTTCATTGATCGTATATAGTGGTAATTTCGTT
>CAYGTU010000215.1:0-4722 GCA_964352945.1 uncultured Bacteriovoracaceae bacterium | reverse complement strand
AAGTTATAGTTCTACTCTATTCTAAAAATATCATAGTTACTTTAAATTAAATAATTAAAAAGAAAGAGATTGAATTGAGAAAATTTGGTATTGATACGACTAAAGTTTATCAATCAAAAAATTTAGAAGATTTTGATAATCTACTGACAGGTCCTCTTCACGGCTTTAAGGATGCAGATGATTATTACAAGCAATCAAGCTCTATTAATTTTTTAGACAATATAAAAATACCTACAATGATTGTTAATGCAAAAAATGATCCGTTTTTAGGTCCCGATTGTTATCCCGAAATCAACAATAAAAATATCACTTTTTTAGTCCCTGAATATGGGGGTCATGTCGGTTTTTATATAGATAAGAATATCTCATTAGCAGATATAATTAGTGAAAATTTTTTTAATCCTGCCATTTAAAACTTAAGTACCTATGAACATCGGTGATCGTATTTACTGTAGGTGGGTCATTAAAAATCATCACTTCCATTATGCTTCCCTTGAAATATGAACCTGTATTGTTGACACCATTTTCCATAACGGTATTACCATTCACCGCTCCAATTCCTATTGCTCCACTATGCGAGAATAATCTTGAAGTAGTAGTTGCAGTACCAATTTCAACTCCATTAACATAACATTTAAGGGATCCATCAGGTCCCGTTGGCCCAGTATAATTTGTATAATCAAAAACCCATGAAACAAAATATATACTATTTGTTGTGATTGGCTCCGATACTTGAACATAAGGTTGAGGGCCATCTCCATCATTTGGAATATTATAAAAACCACAATGTAAACTTCCATTGAAAATAAAAATATTCATTCCTCTAATATTACCTCCTTCATCGTAGATCATTTGTCTCGAAGTAATATTATTACTTGTTTTAATTGCTACTGTTAGGTTTCGCTGGGAAACTGTCGCAATATTTAAATCAGCATGGTTGTTAACGGCAAAGTAATCATTTACTCCGTCGTAATTAAAATAACCTGTAGTTGTATCAAAAGTTGGTCTGGCACTTGTGGTTGTTTGATAAAAATTATGAACGTTGGCACTACCTGAAACATCATCCCAATAACGAACAACGCCTGAGAAAAGAGCATTATTTGCATTATTTCCACTATTATCTCTAATTGAAGTATATCTCGTACCATCGAGCCAAACAACCATTGAAGGTAAATCATCTGGATTAAAAATATCTGATCTAAATCCAAGTTCATGGGGGTTTAACAAACAAGAACTAAGAAAAATGAATAGAATAATATTAAATATTTTCATCAAAAAGCTACCGTCATATTAAGTTCATAAGCATTATAATATTTTTTTTCAATACTCTTCTGTTCTGCAACATTTGTAGTTGTGTCTTTAAAACCATATTTATAATTTATACCTATTGTTAAAAATCCAAGACTAGTAGATAGTCCTGCATTTACAATTCTAGCTTTATCTTCAAGTTTAAATGTATTTGGAAGTTTTGCATCCGTTGTACGCCAACCCATGACTCCAAAGTTAACACCAAGTGAGCGATTTAATTTATATAAATAGCTTAATTCAAAAATAAATCTTGTCGCTTCAAATTCTTCATATTTATTAATACCAATTGCATTAATATAAAAAAGAACGTCCTCAACTGAAAAAGCACCAAATTTTAAGGTATAACGGTTTAGTTTTACTCCAACTCCAGTGCCATTTCTTTTTTTTGTAAATTCAAGTCCAGTATCAAAATCAATACCAACAGATTTACCTTGCTTCCAAGTTGACTCAGCACTTTCTGCAAATACAAATAACCAGCTAAATATTCGCAAACTTGCATTAAGTTCATAAGAATCTGTTGCCTCAAGAATTACCTCTGGTGAAGCACGGTCTCTTGCTAAAAGTGTGATATCATCTGATTCAGTTAACTTACTATAGGTAACTGAAAGAAAACGATTTCCCTGATAAAATGGATCTTGTGCAAATGAAGATATCGAAATTAAGAGAAAAATAAATATAAGTAATGCTTTAAAATTGGACATATGGCATTACCCTCATGGTGAAAATTCTTTGACCTTCATCAGTATCATAGGTCAATATTTCTTCACTTAATTTAATTCCAACTGATTTAAATCCTCTGTAATGAAGATCCATATCAAATACTTTCTTTATTCCACTGCTTCCCTTAAATGAATTGCTATCATAGGAAATATTGTGATACTGAAACGAAATCTTAGCTATAAAACCTGCAATGACTGGAAAATAACTTCCTGCTCCAATAAAATAAGAAGTCATTTTTAATTTTTCAACATCAGCAATAATATTTTTTACGTTAAAAAATGCAAATTCTTCACTTTCAGAAAATCCAATTTTAAATTCAATTCTTGAAACACTAAAAGCATAAAAAGCGATTAGTGATTCTTTTGAATAACCTTCAGTTTCAATAAAACTAGTTGTATTAAGGTTATAATCAATATCATCATGAATTAGTTGAAAATTTAATGAATGAGAAGGATTAAAGAAATACTGAATTGAGCCATCATAAGAATTTTCAAATTTACTTCCAAAATAACTTGATTTGCCATTTGTTCTATTTCCACCGCTTGCTGAATTAACGCCATAGGAAACTCTAAATTTTAATCTCTTAAGACTAGCTACTCCACCTTCACGACCTTCTTCTCCACCAAAAGATGAATTAGCTAAATAATCGAATTCATTCTCAGGTGACTCACTAGATAAATCGACGTCTTGGGCCCATACTAGGGCCTGAAAAAGTAAGAGGAGAAAAATGAGAAAAGTCCTTCCAGTGGACAATTGATAGCTCACCTCTAAATTGTATAAAAATAGTCAGTTGGTGGAAAGAGATAGATATAATAATGAAGGGATTTATAACAAAAATTCTGTATTTATTTCATAAAATGCTAATTTTTACAAGAATACCAGATTGTTTTAATCAGTCTTCTTGACTGAAGCAAACTCGATTGCATTTTTGGACCATTCGGGAGCATCTTCTAAAACTTTTAATAATTCCGTTTCATTGTTGGCCACTGACCACATTTCTTCATGAACTTTGTTAAGAAACTTTTCTTTTACCATGCTGTTTAATAGTTCAATTAGTGGATTATAAAATCCATGATAATTGATAATTATTAAAGGACCAAAATATAAACCCAGTCTTTTTGCCGTGAGGATATCGAAAAATTCTTCCATCGTGCCACAACCACCTGGAAGAAAAATTTGGGCATCAGATGCCGTCATCATTTTTTCTTTTCTCTCACTCATATTTTTAGTTATAAATAAATTAGTTAAACCTTTATGTTGCCATTCTACTTTTGCCATAAAATCTGGCATATAACCATCAACAGCTCCACCAATAGCAAGAGCTGAATCGGCAACAGCTTTCATTAGACCTTTATTTCCACCACCGTAAATAATTCGATGTTGATTCTTAGCTAAAAGATTTCCAAGATTTCTTGCAAGGTTAAAATACTTCTCGTCGCAATGATCACTTGAAGCACACATAACTCCAATGTTTGGATATTTTAAATGCAGTCCCATATGCTAACCTCTAATTTGTCCTGATCCTGTAACTAAGAATCTTGATGTAGTCATTTCTTTAGCTCCCATTGGTCCATAGGAGTGAAATTTAGAAGTAGATATACCTAATTCTGCACCAAGACCTAACTCTCCTCCATCATTAAAGCGAGAAGATGCATTTACAATTATGCATGAGGCATCGATTTTTAATTGAAACTTTTCGATCGCTTTTTTAGATTTTGAAATTATGACTTCTGTATGATTACTTCCATATTTTTGAATATGTGAGATTGCCTCATCTAGGGATTCAACTATTTTAATACTTAGTATTTTATCAAGGTATTCCGTTTGCCAATCTAATTCTGTAGCAAGTTTTATGTTTTTAATAATTTTTTTTGTATTTTTACAACCTCTTAATTCAATACCAGCTTCAAGATAAAATGGAACCAACTTATTTAAAAATTTGTTAGCTATTTTTTTATGAACAAGAAGTGTTTCCATGGCATTACATACCCCTGTTCGCTGCGCTTTTGCATTAAAACAAATAGATGCTGCTTTATCTAAATCCGCATCACTATGAACATACGTATGACAAAGACCCTTATAGTGAGCGATGACGGGCATTTTAGCATTCTCATAAACATGATGAATTAACTTTTCTCCGCCCCTTGGTACAACTACATCTACGTATTGATTTAATTTTAAAAGCTTATCGATATTTTCACGTGAATTAGAATCTAAGACGCAAATAGATTCACTCGGTATATATTTTTTAATACTTTCATTTACAATCTTCCCTAAAATTTTATTTGAAAAAAAAGCTTCCTTTCCACCTTTTAAGATAATGGCATTACCTGATTTTATCGCAAGAGCTGCTCCATCAATAATAACATTAGGTCTTGATTCAAAAATCATGGCCACAACACCTAGAGGAATTCTTTGTTTTGATACAATTAAACCATTGGGTCTCTTATATTTCTCAATAATTTCACCTACGACTTCTGGTTGTTTTTTTATATCTCTTACCGATTTTGCAATTGCTTTTATTGATTTTTCAGTAAGCATTAGACGATCAATCAACGATGAATTTAAAGCGGAATTAAATGCTTTTTTTAAATCTTTTCTATTTTCTCTTAAGATAATGGGTATATTTTTGATTAAATTTTTTGCAATAGAATCAAGTGCAGCATTTCTATTTTTTTTGGTACAACCTAAAAG
>CAYGTU010000214.1:0-4755 GCA_964352945.1 uncultured Bacteriovoracaceae bacterium | reverse complement strand
ACTACTCTTGGAATAACCATACTTAATCTTCTCCCATCTGCAATAGAAGGATCTAAGTTCATTTGATTTTTATCTATTTTTTTACAAAAGCTTTCTTTAGATTTACTTCCCTTTGTTTTTGCTTTCCAGTCTTTGTAATCTTGTTTGGTACAATTTCCACCAGCAATAAAGTCTGTAAGAGTCTTTTTATCTTCTTCGCTTGTTAATTTTTTTAGAACAGACTTTTCCAATTTATCACAGTATTTCTTTGTGTTTTTACTACCTTTAGCTAATTTTTTGTATTCCTTATATTGATCTTTTGTACAAGTCTTTGAATCAAGAATTGCTTGTAGGTCAGCTTTTTTATCTCCAACCTTATCAATGTATTTAGCTAGCTTTTTACAATACTTGTCTTTACTCTTTGAACTTTTAGCTAAAGCTTTATATTCTTTGTACTGCTCTTTTGTACAAGACTTAGAATCAATAATAACTTGTAGGTCAGTTTTTTTATCTCCAACTTTATCTAAGTATTTCTCAAGCTTTTTACAGTACTTGTCTTTATTTTTAGATCCTTTAGAAAGTTTTTTATATTTTTTGTACTGATCTTTAGAACAAACTTTTGAATCAACTATACTTTGTAGTTCAGCTTTTTTGTCGCCAACCTTATCAAGATATTTTTCTAATTTTTTACAGTATTTTTTAGCAGATTTTTGAGTTTTTTCTTTTTTCTTAGCAGCATTGTATGCTGTCTTAAAACTTGCCACATCTGCTTTAGTACACTTGCCACCATTAATAACAGTTGTAATTTTACTTAGCTCATCACCTTCAAGTTTTCTCTTATACTTTTTTAATTTTTTACAGTATTTGTCACCACTATTTTTTCCTTTCTTTTTACATTCTTTGTATTTTTTCTTTAGCGCGCTAACTTGAACTTTATTGGTGTCTTTACAGGTTCTCTTCTGATCTCGATTCAAGTTTTTACAGGCATCTTCTAATTTTTGGTATTCAGTTTTATGAGCTGTACATTCGGCAGAAACAGCTGAAAAGCTATTACTAATCAGTAACATATTTGTACTCATTAATAGAAAAACTATTAATTTCATCTCGCTCCCATAGGAAAATACCTATGCTTTATTATCGGACATATACGTGAATTTATGTAGTTTTTTCGAAAAAATGATGTGATTTTAAATGGTTACGCGAAAAAAGAAGGTTTCTTGATGTCTCATTTTATTGTCTTTAAAGTAGGTACGCGGTTCCTTTTTACAATTTCAATTACTTAAAGATAGTAGTTCCGTTAAAATGCGTTGAAGTTGATTATTATCCCGGCTTATTTATTTGTTGTCTTCTAGAAGTGAGTTTTTCTTTTTAAATTGTTCAGTAAATTACTTAATCCCTTAACTATTTCAGAAAAAGCAAACTTTCGTAATTGTATCTTATTGATTTTGTAAAAAGGAACCGCGTACCTAGCTTATAGGGCATAAAAAAGAGTCTCATAAATGAGACCCATTTTTTCTCCTAAAAGCATGATCTAAATTTAAGGCAGAGAATTACCTTAATACTATTTTAATCCTTCATGTATACATAAAGCAATATTTAATTAGCTATACTTGATCAAAGAACTATTTTTTTGTGCAGAGACTTTTAAGAAATACACTTGGAATTTTACTTTCATTTTCTATTGCTTGAAAACGTTCACACTCTTCTTTTGAAATGGGATCTTCTTTTTCCCAAAGGGAGAAAATCTTTTCACGTTTATTACCAATGATACCAAGGTTTGGATAGGTTGAGTTCATATGCCTGTAGATTCTAGCAATATCACCTTTAACATAAGAAGGAGGATCTGCTTTTCTTGCTTTAACAATCATGGGGCATTTGCCAAATGTATAAGGGCCAGTCAAGGGTTCAAAAGAATAGTTGGATCGATAGGCATTAACGGCTCCAATAGCTGGAACGAGGTTATAGGGATCACCTTCCATTGCAGAATATTGTGGATTTTTCTTTGCACAAGATCTTCCCTTTTTCTTTCCGCATTTTTTTGGATCCCCATCACGCCATTCTTTAAAGGCCCTTCCAAAATTTTCAGCTGGAACCAGATGTTCCCATTCGATTTTAGATTGGCGCTTTTTATATTTATCAAATTTAAATCCACAAGAAGATGTATCTCCCACTTTTTTACCAAAGTAAGGACATTGGCAATAAAATGTTTTTCCTTCTTTTTCCCAGACTTTTGATGCTACTTTTTTGCCATGTTTGAAATTTAATTTTTTGGGGGAAACTTCAGTTGCGCTAGCGCTTGAGATAAATACGAATATTAGAATAGAGAGCATCTTGGATAGCATTTCTATCTAGTTTTTAAGTTTAAGCATTTTAAGAGATACCAAAAACCAAGCAATAATGAGAATCGTCCCGCCAATAGGAATAACCATGCCGAGTATTTTGATACCAGTTAAAGCTAAAATATAGCAGTTAAAAGAAAAGATAATGATCCCAATGACGATTGCAAAAAGGTGTTTATTTAAATCAATCTTTTTTAAGTCTTGAATCAGGGCAAGTAAGAGTAAACCTAGACTCATATAAAATTGATAGCGAACACCTGTTAAGTAAGTCACTTGTGAAGCAGCTGAAATCTTATCTTTAAGTCCATGAGCTCCAAAGGCGCCAAGACCTATACTTAATGTTATTGAAAGAGTTGAGATGAAATAATAATTTAATTGAGTCATTTTATTTTCCTAATAAGAATACTTGCGAAGAAGTACTCTTTATCCCTTTTTTGATTGTTAGATTTTTTCCGGCTTTAACACCTAAATTAAAAGAGCTCGTCTCAGTTTTTGATTGAGAGCTCGTACTCGAGAGTCTTTTATAGGCAATTTGTGTTTTTTCGATAAGATCTTTTTTGATTTTTATTAAGGCGGTAGGGTTATCTGCTAGAATGGTTGATCTAGTCTCATCAATTTTTCTGATATAGCCTTTTGAGATTCCTTTAAAAAAAGAATTCTTCGCTCTTATACCACTAAGCTTATTTTCAAATTTAACTTTTTTCCATAAATAATCGAGTTCTAAGTCTAAATAATCTGCTACATAATGAGCAAGCTCAACAGAACATCGTGATCCAGTCACTTCGATTGAATGGGAAAAATTACTTTGTGAAAAAACAGGGTGAACATAAAAATCTGAAAGAATGTCATAGATCGCAATATGTTTATTATTTCTTCTTTTAAACGTTAGTACTTCAAGCACGCAAATGTCTTCTTCGTTTTTCCCAATTTGATCTATTCCATACTTAAGCATTATTTCATTTGCTTTAGCTGTGGCAAGATTAGATTCATGCTCATTGGAATTGGATGCTAGAGAGAGTAATTTTTTAACTTTATCTTTATATTTATTTTGATGTTCAATTTGTTTAATTTCACCCATGTTCATTTTGGCCGAGCTCACTTCATCACTCCATCCAGCCTCAGCACAGACTTGTCTAAATAGTGGTCCATGCCCCAGGGATTCGGCTCCATACTTAATGAAGGCGAAATAGTGAGCAAGTTCATGGCGTAAAACATCTTTAAGCAAGGCAGGGTCCTTATCAATAAAAAACCTATTTATAGAGATATTATAATTTGAAGGATCAAATTCTCCGAGTTTAGTTGGGTGTTCAAAGCAAACGATATTTAAGGGATAAAGATAATGGTTGTATAAAAAACGAGTATTTTTAACTTTTAGATTTAATTCATCAGAGAGAATTTCTTTGGCCTGAATGGAAATTTTTCGAAGAAAATCTACTATCTGCTGGTTATATACACGCATAAGTGCATATTATTTCATGGTTTTTGCTCTGTAAAGTATCGAATTTTCATTAAACTAGTGAAATTATTACAATCCACTAATCAGTGGTTGTTTATATCATTATCTCGACCTATAACTTGGCCATTGTTAGATAAAGGAATCATGTGAAAGCATTGGTATTGATATTTACATTTATCCTACTTGCTGCTTGTGGAAAGAATACAAGTAATAGTAGACCTAAGAAGAAAGTTGAACCTGCAGTAGTAAGGCCTTTTAAGAAGATTGGAAAGACTTACGCTAGGGTAAGTTATCAGTTTGAAGGTCAAACTAATGGTGTTTATTTTATTCTAAAATGTTATGCAAAAAGAGCAATGATTAAAGATGTGATCTTTTTTGTAACAAATAGTGGTGATACTCAAAGAATAGGTATTGCTGATCCAGGAGACATTAGTTTTGGTTATTCAAGAGCTGTTTCTTTAAATAGATGGCCAATGATTGATGATCTTCCAAGTTCATTTAATGCAGTTAAAAAGCAAATTAAAAAATATTGTGCTAAATCGGCTTATGTTTATATAGAAGACTATAAGAAGAATTTTAAGCGAGGAAAATATCACACAGTTGCTCAAATAATTTTTGAAGATTATCTTGGAAAAGAAACATATTTTGAAGATTATCACGATTTTCAAGTAGATTAGCCCCCAAAACCCTGTAAAAATTACTAACAACATTGAAAGACCTTGAGGAAAATGCCTTAGCCCCTTACCATTGGATTGCAACAACTTAATTACGGGGGCGTAATGAAATTAACAATCAGTATTATCTTATTAGCTTTAATGGTTTCTTGTGGTGGTTCAAACACTCAGAATAAAACACGAAGAAACACACAAAATCAATTTGGACCAATGGGACCAAATAATTTTATTCCTCAAAACCAAATGTTTAATCCAAATATGAATTATATGCCGCAAATGGCAGTTTCATCTTGGCTTGGACTTGGAC
>CAYGTU010000213.1:0-4765 GCA_964352945.1 uncultured Bacteriovoracaceae bacterium | reverse complement strand
TATTTAATAGAGAGATTTTAGTCGGGATTGAATATTATAGAATAAAAAAAGGCTCACAATCTGCGAGCCTTTATGAGTGTTACTTGTATTTTAATCTAGTATTTTATTAACCTAGAATCTCTTTTAGTTAAGTCACTTTTACAGTCACTAACATTTAGTTTTACTGAATCTCCATGGTTTAAATTAATTTCTAGATCAGCAGCAAAAGTTGAGAGTGAACCCAAAACTAATAATCCTGTTAATAATTTTTTCATTTTAATTTCCTAGTTTAGTTGTTCATTTAACGAATGTTTAATACCTAGCTCACATTCATTATTTCTTTTCCTGGTCGCTTATTTACAACTTAAACCTTTCTTGTACATCCTTGTAAATACTTCTTTCTCACCTTCACACTTTATAGTAATCTCCATATAATCATCATTAAAAATAGCTGTAATGTTTCTGCAAGGTTTCCCATTTCCATAGACACTTTGATCAAAATCTAAGCTTCCATTCTTATTAAAATAGAGAATACCGTCAGCCTGGATATCTGACTCACTAATATAATCTAACCGATCGCACGCCCAACGACCTAGTGCATATGCCTTGAATTGAGTATAAGTCTGTTCAACTAAATAGCAATAGCTCCCGGCTGCGTTAGTATAGAGGGTCTTACTCGCAAACGCTGAAACACTTCCAAATACTAGTAACCCTAATAATAATTTTTTCATAATAATTCTCCTTATTTATTGTTTTTTTAATTAATGTTTAATATCTAGCCCATATTCATTATTTCTATGATATTGAGACTATACTGCATATTTGGAGATAATGGCCCTGCTGAATGGATATCTGATTCATTCTAATGTATCGGGAATTTATTACACAGTTCAATGTAATTTAACACTCAATTGAAGTTATTAAACTCTATTTAAGAAGTGCAATTAGAACGTTATCGATGTCATAGACTGCCAATATTTAATAGAGTCAAGATATCAATCATGGTATTATAATAAATAGAACTCTTAAGAAAATGGATATAATGAACAAAATAACAGCTTTGAAATATTTTACTTTTTTATCTATTGCCAACTTATTATGGAATTCACTTTCTAGAATGAGTCTATTGCTCCCTCTCGATCAAACGGCTTATTCAACGAGTACCATAACAGATGTAGTTATTATCAATACAATCCAAATTGCACTTCTTGCAATATTTGTCATAAAAAGGCTAGATAACCCGTCAACTTTAGTATTAAAGTTACTTGGATTCTATAAGCTTGCAATCATGTGTCTTATTTTTACAGATCCCAATGTTTTAACAAAATTAAGTGAAGTTAATTATGAACTCATTGCAACTGTAGTATTTGGAATAGGCTATCTAGGCTTTGGTTTTATAAAATACAAGCATCCCCCCATTTCTATGAAATAACAATCCGGCAAGTATGGATTTCTATATTCTTTAAGTGCAACTACTTATTATACTTTTAGAGATCATCCAAAGATACTCGTCCACCAATCATAAAGCTAGAGTTTGTTGCTTCTAAAGTTGAAGTTTTTCCATACTTATAGCTTATGTATAATGTTGATCTTGGTTTGTTATCACCAATAAAAAAATTATATGTCGCTCCATATACAGACATATAACCAGATTCTTCATATATCCTATTTTCATTTTCATAATATAGTTTTAAATCTGTTTTTTGCCTTATTAAAAATACTTCAACTCTCTCTGAAATATTAAAGTTAAATCTCAATCCACCAGAGCTATATTCAAGGGCATTTGAATCATTATCATTTACATTATCACTAACATAACCACCTCGATCATACACTAATCCAAGATTAAACCAATCCGTAAACTGATATCCAAAAACAGCAAAAAATCCTCCACTTGTGGAATAGAGCAAACCACCATCTCTGATCTTGTCCTTTCCTTCCATTTCAAATGAAAGTCTATATAGTAAACTTCCATCTAAAGTAATGCCTGCGAGTGATCCTGTAGATATAAGAATACAAAATATGAGTAAGAACTTTTTCATTAAATCATTTTAAACCATATTTCGTTTGGAATCATAGGATGGAAGCAAAATCCTGCTCAATAGTGTAATCACTTCATTTCTTGAGTAGAATAGTTCTATGAGATAAGTGCAAATACGGCTGTTTGAGGAAAATAATATGATTTAGTGATTACTTTATAGAGATTACCTTACCAATAGGTTTACTCATTCGTAAAAAACTATGCTCTAGGAATAATCCTTGAGTAGGTTTAACTTTCCCTAGAACGAGGCTTTGAGGTGAATCATAATATTGTTTAAGTTCTTCATTCCATTTCTTATATGTAAAAAATATGCGAACTGCTTTTAGTTCCGTTTTGTCTTGTAGTTTAAATGTCTCTAGCTTCTTGGATGTAATAATGATTCTATTCTTGTTAATCTTTTGGCCAGGTATAGTAAAATCACCATTTAAAGGTGCAAGAAAAAATGCTCTTGCAAAGTTTAAATCATACCATCGAGATTTATCGACTACGAACCATATTTTTCCATTTGATTCAGTTATTGAAACAGACTTTTTTGAGCACTTTGAAACAACTAATGTTTCTTCTTTTAGGCTTTGGTCACACACTTCTTTACAAGAGAAAGGTTCACAAAATTTAGCACAAAGATTTCTTTCATATTTTATTTTAGCTCCACATCTAAAAGCTTCCTCAAAAGGTGGCTTTTCAATAAAATTGTCTACAAACTCTAATATTTTTTTAGGGTCATCAATATGAGGGTATTCTTTTGAAAAGGAGTTGCCAGAAATAAGAAAAGCTATAGAAAATAGAAATAAGTTCTTCATACTTATATAATTCCAAAAATAAGACTTTTTGTCTCTATTAAATAAGTGCAATTAGAACATTATAAAGCCACAGACTGCCCATTATTTAATAGGGAGGTTTTAGTCAGGGGTTGGTGCATTTAATAACTTCAATTGCCTACAAAGTTTTCAAAAAGAATTAATAGAAAAACAATTGCTAGTAATATAATAATCTTTTTGCCTCTACTATTGCTATAACTAGCCACTCTATCTAAAAATACTAAGTTTACATCAATTTCACACTTGGAGTTATTTTTTGAAACTGAATTCACAAGATTCGTTGTCATATCTCTAAATGAAGATCCATTCATATAAGTTCCATCTATTTTAACTACTTTCTCTCCTACCTTTAGGACAAGGTTACCAACAAAGTTTTGCTGATTTAAACTAACTCTTATAATTTCATGAAGTGATACTTCAACAAACTCTATTGTGAAGAAATTACTTTTGGGAAGTATTATAGAATTCTCATATACTCTTATATACCCATCTATCTTCTTTATTTCAGCTTTATACCAAAGCACGAACGTCTTTAAGAAAAAAGAAAACATAAATAAAGTTATAATAGCCCAAAAAACGATGACAAGAATAGCTGGATATACATTTATTCCTTGAAGTATTTCTTTAATTAGTAGGATTGCTGGAATGATAAAAATAATCACAGAGAAAAGAACTCCCACCAAACAAGAGATTGCTAACCCTTTATCAGGGTAATATCGATATTCTGATTTTGTTTCCATCTATGATATTATACATCACTTCTTAGATATTTACGGCCAAAACAAAGTGATTCCCTTCGATTTAATAAGTGCAATACTTTTAGCTAAATACTAGGATGAGGCTCCCCCATTATCTACTAGAGTGATTTTACTCGGTTTTGCACTTAAGCTTTAATGTATTATAATTAAATCAAGAGTAAGGGAAATTTGATTTATGAATAGACAACTGTATTTATACTTAATTGTCACGACAATGATAAATGCTCTCTTGATGTATCTAGGGAAGATAGAAATAACACTCAATCTTGGTATAAATATTATTGGTATATTAATATTTTTCTTTTCTATATACAGCTTCAACAAGAAAAAATACTTCTACAAAATCTATATTGGATGGAGAGCAAGCAAGAATGTAAGGATATTCATATCTATATACACCATTATTGCTTTCATCTTTTATTTTTATGTTAAATCATCCAAATTGGGATATTTTTCGATTTCGATCCGAGATTTCGGCTTTTTACTTCCTTGGTTTATCTATTGGTCTTACTCGATTGTTGTTCCTTACTTGCTTCATAAACAAGAGAGTTCCTCTATTAAATAAGTGCAATTAGATCATAGAAGTATCTAATTTCTATAAAATGCTGCCAAATATTTAATAGAGCGGTATTGATCGGGATTGTGGGTTATTTAATAGAAAAGCGTCCACTTGGACGCCCATTAATTCTTAGTGTTTATATTTGATACTTACTCATTAAACTAGCGGTTTTTTAGCAACCAGGCAAAATAGCTTCAAGAGCTTCCTCTAAATCTTCCTTTGTCTCGAATGAACTTTCTTTAATAAGCTGATTTTGCTCAAAGTACTGAAAGTTTCGTACTATAACTTCAAATTGTTCATCACGAGTTCCACCAAATCCATCAGCGGTTGTATATATTGCAAATGTTTCTCTATCATTGATTACAATAGACGACTTTAATCTTGTCATTTCGCCCTGGTCGCACTTTTTTCCAACTTTACTAGCAGTTTTTGCAAAACTTCTTGAATCTGATCTGACTTGCAATGAACTTTTCGCAAATGATGAAATACTCCCTAAGGCAAGTAATCCTATTAAAAGTGTCTTCATTTTATTCTCCTTCTGGGTTGGATATTTAAGTAATGGTTCTTTTAAACCGTTTATATTTTTATTCTGTGTTTTTATGTTTATGTA
>CAYGTU010000212.1:0-4832 GCA_964352945.1 uncultured Bacteriovoracaceae bacterium | reverse complement strand
CCTTCCCTCAACCACCGTGGCAGCAGATCAAATTATCAAATGATATAGGGCCGTTATTGGTAGAGTTGATAGTAATGGTAACCAATTACAACCAGATAAATCATACCAATATCCTGAAATAAGATTTAAAGGTTTTACAGATGGATATACTAATGACGTAACTAACGGAACTATTCAGGGTGGAGATTTTCAACCAGTTTATCAAGCTGGATGGGTTAAAGCTTCTGATAATTTTGAAAATAGAAGTGCCGCTAGAAAAATTTATGATCTTCAGTACAAGCAAAGAAAAGAAGTTTGTGATAATTCGACAACTATTTTTGGAAGAAAGAAAATGGTCCAGTTAACACTTTGGGATTTCTGGAAATCTAATAGAAAATATAACTTTGAAAGCTATGGCTGGGCAAACGGTTCATGGGCATTTGATTTCTTTACTGAAGATGAAGGATCTATGCAAGCTTGGAAAGATTATGATGGTATCGCATTTTGGACAAAAATGGTTGATAAGCAAGTTCTTGATAAGCCAGCTGTCACTAGAGATGAACAACAACCAGTTATTGATCCTGCTACAGGATTACAAAAAATTGGTGAAGATGGTCAACCAGTATTTAAAACAGTAACTATCGTTGTTAGTCCTGCAACATATAAAACTATTAGAGTTGAAGAAAAAATTTCAGCTTCAGAAGTTACAGCATATAAAAATATCTTTAGACAAAACTTTGTTTTATCTTACGAAAGACATTATGCTAAAAAACACGCATCCCGTTCTTACCATAAAGCTGGTATGAATGCGTATGAAAATGCTAAGACTGTTGGTATGCTAGTTGGTGAATCAGTAGCGACTGCAACTGCTTTACGTGGTGAATATAACAATAGATACCAAAACGTTTCACTTTCTAAGTATTCTGAAAAACTAAAAGGTAATTACGAAAGAAGCTTTGACACAATGCTTGATAAATTTGAAAAGCACTCAATTGTTGAATTAAATGATGTTGTTGTATCAGGGGACGAAATTGATGGAATCTTTAGACCAGGTGAAGGTCTTTTGGCTAAAGTTACAGTTACTAACCTTGGTGAAACACTTCAAGATGTTAGCTTAAAATTAAATCATACTGGTGACATTCAAGGTGGAGTACCATTTGTTTTTGCTCCAACTACTTTAAAGAAAACGACACACCAATCAGGGATCATTGGAAATATTAGTGCTAATGCTAAGATTAGACCTTCTATTGGCTCTAATGATCACACAGTTTTAACTGCTGGATTATCTCTTTATACAGATACTAATATCTCTGATATCCAAACTGTATTAAACACAAAAGATTCTCAAAGAATTCAGTTAAATGAAATTGCTGAGATTAGAAAAGTTGAAACTGGTGTTAATCTACTTACTGGTTCCCTTGATATCAACGTTGTTTTAGAAAATACATCTGATTTAGAAAACACTGCAATGCCACAAGTTGGTTTAAAATTAGATAACTTTGCGGAAACAAATGATGTTGAGGGTGACAAACTAGCTGGTGGAGAAATCAGAACAGTTCCTGTTCCACTTAGATCAATCGATCCACTTTCAATCATTAAAGCTGGTAGCATTTCTGGTATTGCTACTTCTAAAATGAATGGAAAGGTATTAGATCAAAGATCATTTAGCTATAGTGTTGGTGCTTATCAAGCAAATTTATTAAACTACTACCATGCTCTTGCCAATTCACAAGGTGGAGTTAATACAGGATCTCAATCTAAAGATGAAAGATTAAATTCAATTAACGCTACTGTTTTAGATGATACTGTAAAAGCAATCGCTAGAGGATTAAACTGGAAAAAAGCTCACCTTGTTGCAGGAACTATGATTGGACAATTAGTTCAAAAGAGTGAAAATGCAAAAGCTGATGGAACACTATCTGAATCTGGTAAGCAATCATATGCTAAACTAGCTAAGAAATTAGCTCCTTTAGTTGGTAGAAAAGGTAGAGGAATGAAAGTTAAAAAGAAAAAAGATTACTTAAAACTTCTTCAAAAGCTTGATCCAACTATAAGTGGAAAGCCAAAAGCATATAAGAACTAATAATGAGTAAATATTAATAAATAAGAAGGCCCCAATTTGGGGCTTTTTTTTTGGCCATAAAACTTCGGATAGATTAGGATTAAGCTATGAAATACCCCGTTATCTATTCCATGATCCAAGAATTGGCCCCTATTCCCGAATCTGAGTGGTTAGCTCTAGAAGCTATAGCAACCTTTAAGAGTGTTGATAAATCGACTCCTCTGCTCAATATTGGGGATATGGCCGGCGACGTCTATATCATTATAGGTGGGTCAATTAGAATGTATTACATAGATGAACAAGGAAAGGAATATAACCACGCTTTTATGTTTGAAGGTAGTATTGCCGCTGGCTATCCTTCAATAGTAAGACAAGAGCCTTCTCAATTCGCTATTGAATCAATGGAGAGCACCACTTACCTATCTATTCCCTTTCAAAAATTTTATAGCTTCTATGACCGTCATAGTTGCTGGGATAGAGTTGGGAGAAAAGTACTAGAGATAAATTATTTGGATAAATTATTTAGAGAATCAATATTACTAAAAGGCGATATTTTGGAGAAGTATCACAATACCTTAAAATTATATCCTCAGTTAAGTGAGAGAATCGCCCAGTATCACATTGCTTCGTTTATAGGAGTTACAGCTTCGGCCCTAAATCGGGCCTTAAAAAAATAATTAATCAATTAACTGCTTTATCTTTTTCTTTAGTTGTCTTGGATAGGACTTATATTTTTTAGATTCCGAATGGTTCTTTAAAGTTCTAATCATTTTATTCTTAAAATAGAGAGAAACCTCATTAGGCAGAGATTTTAGAATCTGGCTAGGTATAAACTCCTTATAAGTCTCATCTAGTTTAAGAATTTTATTATCTAATTGAGAGAGATAATTTAGTTGATAGAGACTTAATCTTCGATATAACTCATAAACAGATGAAAAATTAATACCATTTTTACTATTTAATTTCTCTTTAGGAAGATCTTTAAATAAACTATCTACTTTTAGTAAATTAAGTAAGTAGTTCTTATCTTCAATTATATCAAAATAATCCTCTATAGAATTTAAATTAATGATGACTGATTCATTCTCTGATTTTAAAGGATCATCTATAAAAACCGAAAGAGTGCTTGAATAAGTTTTAAGTGGAGATTGAATAAGTGATTTAAAATCTTTTAACGATTTAAGTTTTGTATAAATATCTCGAGAGGAATTACCTAGAGTTAGAAATAAAGTTTTCTTATTTGAGAGATCATTAATGGTTGTTGTAACTAAGGAATCCTTTGAATCAATAATAAGATAATGATCTCTGTTTAGAATGGGAGCTAGAGTTAAATTTTCAGTTATTGCCAAATCTAATATATTGAATTCTTCATCTAATATATATTTTAAATTATCTAATATTAACTCTCTATTTAATGATGTTGAAGAATTAGTAATAATAACCGCTTTAGTATTAGCTAAATCAAATTTCTTTTTAATATTAATTACTGGCGTGCGATAAGCGAATAAGACAAGATCGCCCTTCTTGATTAAAATATCAAAGTTATTTTGCTGAAAAAGATTAGAAAGGTCTTTAGATTCCACACTAAAACTCAATTCAAGTTCTTGATTGATCTCAGTGATTGAGCTTTCATAAATTTTATTGAAATTTAATTTATCAGTTATTGAAACTGTAATAGGACCCTTAAATGAATCCTGTGTAGAATTTTTTAATTTTAACTTAAAATTAGCTTGCTCATTTAGAAAATATATTGGCTTATAATCTATCTCAGATAGCACGAGTGGAAAATGAAGATCTACTTTAATATTTTCTTCATAGAGAAGACCATCTTTTTCAGCGTAAACGGATGAATTAACATCTGAATCAACTACCTTTATATTTAAGCTGTCTATATTACTTTTAATTTTTAAAGAAACTACATTCTTCAATAACACATTCATACCCGCTGGCAAGCTAGGAAGAGAGTATTTTTCATTATTGGTCAATAAAACAAGTGATGAGACATCACTTTGAGAATAATTAGATAAACTAATATCTAAACCTAAAGCATTAGGCATCTCATTAACTTTAATGAAATTTACTTTAACTAAATGACTTTTTAAGAGATCACTTAATTGTTTTTCTAGAAGAGCAATGTATTCTGGACTATCAGAATTATAATTTAGCTCTGAAGCATAAATTGAAGTTAATTCGCTTTTATTAAGATCTTTTTGGATTTCTAAATTAACTTCGTATTCTTTATCAAAAATTGTCTGATCAATAACTTGATTAGTAATATTATCAACAATCAGTATTTTATCACTTTCTTGACTAAGTTCTTGTTGGTATTTTTCTTTATAATAAATTTGATAAGCATTATTAAATTCTTTTTCATAAATATCATTAAAGTTTGTATTTAATGCATTTAACTTGGATTTTTCTAACTCTTCTTCGTAAGCATCATTAAATACTTTTGCAATTTTGCTGTAATATATTTCTTCAATTGTGGGTTCAAAAAATTCATTATATCCTGCAGTGTATGCTCTATTTAATAATTCATCTGATTCACTTGATTTATTATCAAAATACTTACCGGTAACTCCAGGAAAACTTGGAATATCATTAGAAAATGTTTCTTGATAACTTGGAGAGATAACCTTTGTATTTAATATTCTATTTTTATTTAATTCAACTACTTTTAATTTTGCTTGCTCAAGAACTTCAATTTCAATATTTGATAAATAATTTTCTTTGGCTTCATCTTTAATTAAGTCTTGTTCCTGAAAAGAAGCGTATAAATAAGTTGCATCTA
>CAYGTU010000211.1:0-4835 GCA_964352945.1 uncultured Bacteriovoracaceae bacterium | reverse complement strand
CCCCCCCCCCACCCTCCGCAACCTTCACTTCTTGACATTTCCAATATAGAAGATGAAAAGTGGGATTCTTTCTTTAATCATACTTGTTTTGAAAGAAGGGAAAGAGTTTTATTTGAAGTAGCTGATGAAATACAAGAAGAAACTAAAAACTTATTAATAATGAAAGATGGTCAAAAACTTGGACCATATGGAATAAGTGAAGTAAAAGAGCAAATTGAAGCTGGAACTATAAATATCACAGATGACATAAGCACTGATTGGGGTAAAACATGGTTTAAACTCTATCAGCATAATGAATTCGATAGAAGATCACATGATCAACTTCCAACTACCCCAGCAAAAGATCAATTTGAATCCTCTAAAATGGAAATTATCCAAACTGAGAGCGTAAGACTCAATAATGACAAACAAGATATTCTGGTGGGACTTGCCTATTCAAATCACACAGAAAGACAGAAATCAGAAATTAGTATTCAAAATATCTTAAAGCCAGTTACAAAAAACTCAATGGCCGTTAAAAAAATGGCAATAGCTGGTTGTGCTGGACTTTTTATTGTGTTCTTTTTGTTCAAAAATAAAGTAAATCAAAACGAAGGTGATGTAGCTACAGACAAAACTATAACAAGTAAATACTCTTCATCAAAAAAGAACAAAGCAACTAAAAATACAAAAAGAGTACCAAGTAGTGAAAATGAAACGAATAAAGCACCTACTACAGCTCCAGTAAAAAAAGAAAATGTAATCAATAGAAAAGCGCCTGTTAGATCTTATAATACAAACAAAAGAAAAAGAATTCCTTCTCGTGCAGCAAGAAAACAAGCTCAAAGAGAAAAATATAGAAATAGAAAAAGAAAAATAAAAACTTATGAAAAATTTCATTCAAATAATAATGAAACACCAAAAGAAGAGAAATTTGAAAACGAATATTCTAATGATGGAAAAGATGATTTCCCAACCGATGACAGAGATCCTGCTTCAGGTCAACAGCCTCAAAATAATCAAAGAAACAATCCAGATAATTCTATGAATGACGATGTGCAAAACTATGAATAGTATTCATTTTTTTTAAACCATGTTATTTAAAATAGATGAAAGAAAATTCAATAAGATCAAAAAATACATACTTTTTAAGCTTTGAAGGCATAGAAGGTTCAGGTAAAAGCACACAAATCGAGCTTATTAAAAAACATTTTGAAAAAAACAATTTCACTGTAAAACTTTATAGAGAACCAGGAAGCACTGAGTTTGGAGAAGGTTTAAGAGCAGCTATTCTTAACTCAGAAACCAAAATCTCACCATTGGCCGAAGCACACCTGTTCGCCTCGGCAAGGGCCCAATTACTTTTTGAAAAAATTATTCCTGACTTAAATAAAGAAAATACTGTCGTATTGCTAGATCGTTTTATTGATAGCTCATTCTGCTATCAAGGAATTGCAAGGAACTTAGGAGTAGAAACCATAGAAGAAATTCACTCACATGCACCCCTTACAATGAGACCTGATCTAACGTTTTATTTAAAAATCGACTATGCTACCTCTATAGAAAGACAACAAATAAGAGGTAACAAAAAAGATTATTTTGAAAAAGAGCAAAGTGAGTTCTATCGACAATTAATAGCTGGTTTTGACTTTTTATCACAAAAATTCTCCAATAGAATAAAGACTATCGACGCCAACAGAAATGAAAATGAAGTCTTCGAATCCATCATGGAGTATTTGAAATAATGAAAAATATTGAACAAATTCTTTATGAAAAATATACAAAGGCAAGTCTTGCTAACCTTTATATTGTTAACCCTTTAGAAAAAAATGATAATCAAGATCTTCTGGAGTGGGCTACAAGTTTCATCCTAAAATTAACGAATAAAAGTATCTCCCACGAAGATATATTTACGCTCGGTTTGGGTCCAGACAATACTCATATACAAGAAAATGATTATACAGTAGATGACTTTAAACCACTCGATAAATGGCTTAACTTTAAACCATTAGAATTAAACAATAAGATATGTCTTATATTTAATGCTGAAAAAATCAGTGAAACTATATTTAATAAAAATTTAAAAAACTTCGAAGAACCTGCAACTAAAACAAGTTTTTTTCTTATAAATAATACTCATAAAAAATTACTTCAAACCATCGAATCTAGAGCTATAAAAATTAGACCTAACATTAAGTCACAAGGTATAATCACTGAAATAAAGACTGTTTATGACGATGCTAAAAGCATAGGCTTCAACGACTTTTACGCAAAGTATAAAAACAGTTTTGATTTAATCGAAAAATCTATTAAAAACAAAGAAATCACAACATACCAACAATCACAATTACTTATAGAAATTTATAAGTTAAATGGGATAAATAATATTTATAACAACTACAGCGCGTCACTTTTTTTTAACTGTTATAATTTTTTAAAATAATTGAAATCCATTGACATAGTTCTTAATAAAATCAATAATTTAAGAGTATGAGTGATAATATAAGCAGCGATGAGCAAACTGACATAACATCTCAAGAAAGCACATTAGAAACTGAAGTTGTAGAAAGTAAACAGACTCAAAATAAAAAAAATACTAAAAAAAGTAATTTTGAAATAACTGATGAAAACTGTACCTTTACTGATGGTCAAATTCTTAGATTTGTACGAATAAGATTTCCTGGTAATGCGAAATCGTTTCCTTTTTTAATTGGAAAAAGAAACTTATCCTATGGTCAAAAAATTGTGGCCATGTCAGATCGTGGAATGGCCGTTGGTTATGTTAATTCATTTCCTTATGAAAAAACATTCACCCAATCACTTTTACCTATTAAAACAATATCTAAAATTGCTAATGATCATGATCTTGAAAAAGAGAAAGAAACTTATAGAAAACAAAAAGAAGCCGAAACTATATGCCAGGATCTAATTGTTCGGTATAAACTTGATATGAATTTAACACATGTTGAATTTACTCAATTTGGTAAAAAAGTTGTCTTTTATTTCAATGCCCCTGCTAGAGTTGATTTCAGAGATCTGGTTAAAGATTTAGTGGGCACATTAAAATTAAGAATTGAACTGAGACAAATTTCAGTTAGAGATAGGGCCGCTGCTATTGGTGGCATAGGACCTTGCGGAAGACAGTTGTGTTGCTCATCATTTTTAACTAAATATGGTAACGTAAATATAAAAATGGCCAAAAACCAAAACCTTACTCTAACCTATTCGATGCTTAATGGTGTATGCGGACATTTAAAATGCTGTTTGACTTATGAAGACGATGTCTATTCAGACAAAAGAAGAAAGCTACCAAAAGAAGATGATATCATTAAAACTAAAAGTGGCGATATTGGAAAGGTTCAAAGATTACATATTCTAAATGAACAATTTGATATGCTTACTATAAAAGGCGTTGTTAAGCGTTTTGTAATTGATGAATTCACTGAAACATTAACTGACTATAATTTTCCACGCAAATTTGATCATATCTCAAATGAGACTCAAACTGTTGTTGGCTTAGATAATTTCTTATATACGCGATCAACGCAATTTAAAGATGAGCTATTCAAACTCTCTCAATCTAATCCAGAGTATGCTGACTCAATATTTAATAAGCTCATTGATGGCGATAATTTAGATACAAAATCAACAAGTGCTGAGGTTATAACTGAATCAATTCAAGTTACTGAAGAGAATACAGAAACAGTAAAATCTAAACTTTATCGTGAAAACGAGACGGAAACTCAAACTACTATTACAGATTTAAAAGAAGAACCAAAAGAAGATGTTATTGTAAAAGAAGCAAGTTCGACAGAGGATCAAAATAAAACTAGTGAAGATAAAAACAAAAAGAAAGATTTTCATAAAAACAAAAAAAGGAATGGATACAACAAAAACAAAAAGAGAGAATAGTATTTTATGCCAGTAAAAATCATACACACATCTGATTGGCATCTAGGTAAAAAGTTATATAAGGAATCAAGAAGCGAAGAACATGATCTTTTCCTTCAATGGTTACTTGATGAACTAGATGCACGTAATCCAGATATTCTACTCATAAGTGGTGATATTTACGATAGTGTAACTCCTCCAGCGTATGCACAGAATCAATTCTACAATTTTATTTCAAAAATCAATAAAGACATTAAAGTATACATCATTTCAGGCAACCATGATTCAAGCAAAGGAATTATAGCTGCAAATGCTTTAATAAACTCTAACATAAAAATCATTAGTGAATTATCTCCTGAATTGACTGAAAATATTTTCTCAATCGAGTTAAGAGGGCAAGTGATAAATATATTCGCCCTTCCCTTCTTTCGAACTTATGAACTTGAAAAAGTTGCTAGATCTCTTGAAATTGAAGGTGACTTAAAAGAAGTAATTAGTAGAATCTCAAAACTAGCCTATAACCAAAAAGCAAACCACAATATACTCTTATCCCATCATTTATTTGGAAGCTTTCTTGAAAGTGGGTCAGAACAGACAATTGCTTTAACGGGTTTAAACTCAATTGATTGTAAAATGTTTGCAGACTATAGCTATTTAGCTGTTGGACATATTCACAAATATCAAATTGTGTCAAACAATCCACTGGCAATTTATCCTGGCTCTCCGATCCCAATGAGATTTTCAGAATCAAACAATAAGTCGATCATAGAGCTAGAACTTGCTGAAACTGTTAATTACGAAAAAGTAGATATTCCTAATTTCAGAGATCTCATTAGAGTAAAAGCAAACTTACAAAATGCAGAACAAACCATAGATAAGATATTAAAAAATTCAAATTCAGTGCTTACCCCCTATTTAGAAATTGAAATAGAGCTTAGTGAACCTCAATTTGAATTATTTGAAAC
>CAYGTU010000210.1:0-4899 GCA_964352945.1 uncultured Bacteriovoracaceae bacterium | reverse complement strand
CTATCCACTGCACTCGAAACACTGCCGCCACTAAAAATGAGTCCTGCTACAAATCCACCAGCAGCACTCATGGCAGCTCCAGCTCCAGCAGACTTAGCAACTTGATTTCCTTTAGAGCTCTCAAGATGTTTCTCTGACAGATCGCGACATATTTGTATATCTTTTTCAGCTCCTTCTTTACCAACCTTTTTAAATTTTTGGTTGGGATAAAGTACAGGTGAGCTAGAACAAGAAACTATTATTAGAATAAGAATTAGGGTAAAAGTTTGATTCATTTTTTCCTCTCTTTAATATAGTCTAAATTATAATTTAATTAGCATAAATTGGAATATAAATGTTTAAGGTAAAAATTGTTTTACTCACAGTGTTGTTTTTAGCTTCACTTGAAAGTAGATCTGACATTGTTGAAGGGGTTAAGTCTGGAGTCGGTGCCGTCGCAAAAACTGTTAAATCAGGAGTAGATAAAATCAATCCTGTAAAAAAATTAATGCGTAAAGATCCTAGAGAAGCAATTAGAGTTAATGATTTTCATGTGGAATCAGATATTAAAGGAATAAAGTATAGTATTAAGTTAGTAAAAAAAAGTATTAAATGGGAGAGAATTCTAAATTCTCTGGCTACTCCAAAAGCATTAATCTCGATTAAGTTCAAAACAGATAGAGCGCTTCATTTAAGATATAAAAAACAAAGTATAACTCTGCAGAAAAGAGTAAAGAATAATATTTATTACACAGAGTTTTATATAGATCTTTTTTCTTCAGAATATATAACAGTTTATGATGGTGAAACCTACATGGGTGAAATAGATATTTTACCTAATTTAAAAGAAGATCGTTTATATGGTCATATGATTGATCATTCATGTAATCGTTATAAACTTAAAGTTGTAGATTTTGATGATCAGTTTATTTCAATAGGTTGTACACAATCCATTATAGGTAAATTTGGTAAAGAAAGACCTATGGTTGAAGTTTACTGGACCTCAGCAGAATGGAAACTTATGGACGGAAGTGATGGGCCTTACAAGGCCACCTTGTTAACGAGTGATCCACTTAATATAACAGTTAAGGATCATAAAGGTCATATAAGAAATTTTAAAATTGAAGCAAAGATCCCTAAAAAAGAAAGCAGGTTTAAATCTGCTTATGGCTTTGGTCCCTATCAACTTACTGTGAGAAATGATCAAGGACAAGTTGATGATAGTGTTGCACCAGCTATTATGTTTTATGGAAAGTATCGATTAGATTCAAAAGATATTAATTCAATTAAAGTTTTTGATGCACTTGTTTCAAAATCATCTTTTTTCAATAATGCCGGATTATATTTTTCAACTGATGTTGCCAAAGTCTTTGATGATCGAATCGTTATCAATACAATGCTAGGATTTCAGCACTTAACCCTAAGTAATAGTTTGGAAAACAGTGAAACCTTTAGTAGTTTTATTGGTCCCCAAGGGGTCGAAATTATTTGGCATCACCCATTTAATTGGGACAATTATGTTGCCGTTTACGGAATTTTTTATTCTACTTCGGCAGATTCGACTTACATTAATACTTGGCTAAGATGGGGTGGAGGAGGAATGTTTTGGGAACTAAATTATATTGGCTATGAAAATACAGCTGATGATGATTTACCAGATGTTTTTTCAAAAACTTGGGGCCTTTCTGTTGGATTTCCGTTCTTTCAGTTATTCTGATCTTTAAGCGTAATAATCATACCTGCTAAAATAAGTGAAATTGAAGCAACCATCATTGTTGTTATTTTTTCATGTAAAAAAGTAACTCCAATAATGGCAGCAATCACAGGCTGCAAATAAATGAAAAGGGCTACTTTACTAGATTCAATTCTTTTGAGGACCCAGTTATTTAAAAAATAAGTAATTATAGTAGCTCCAATAATTGAAAAAGCTGATAAAGATACAAATTGAAAACTCCAATCAAGATTTTGAATCTGACTCCAGTAATTCCAGCTCACAGGAATCATAAAAATTCCACTAATCATGAAAAACCAAGTAGTGATCCATAAATTGTCGTACTTGCTTACAAATGGCTTACCAAAAGCTAGAAAAAGAGCAAATGCAAATGCGCCAAGAAAAACAAGTAAATCACCTATGATAGAATCAACCTGAAATTGTGTAATATCAATTCCTCTGATGAGTAAAACACCGAACAATGTAATTAAAATTCCAAAAATTTTTAGAAAAGAAATTTTTTCATCACCCTTAATCAAAACAACAAGAGTTGTTAAAATTGGAATTGAACTAGTAATGATAGCAGTGTTTGTTGAAGAAGTTTTTGAAATTCCAAAAAGAAAAAGTGATTGTCCAAGTCCCATACCTAAAAGTGAAAGTGGAATAATTCCCATTAAAAATTCTTTATCTATAATAGGGTGCTTTCTTTTTGTTACTAAATTGAAAAATAGGAGAATTAAGCCAGCTACTAAAAACCTAGAGTTTGCCCAAACTATAGGTGGTAAAATATCTACTAAAATTTTAGATACTGAAAAATTAATACCGAACAATACTTGAATTATAATTAAGCATAAAATTACTTTTTTTGAAGTTGCCAACATTAAATTATTCCCTGCAAGTCACCAACTCCTTCTCTAACAACTTCAATTGAATCATTCATAAATTTTATTATAGTACTTGATCCCATAAAAACAACTTCCCCTGGGTCAATTATCTCATTTATCAAATGCGATAATCTGTCTTCTATTAGATAACTGTAAAGTTCTTCTGATTCACTAATATCCAAAACTTTATGTGTGATATTTGTCGAAATTAAAGGCGCATCGATATAGTCTAGTATTTTTTGAGTGATTATTGAGGGAGAGAATCTAATCCCGACTTCTTTGTCAGTTTTTGTTGCTTTTATAACTTTGGAGATATGTTTTTTTGCTTCAAAAATAAAGGTGTAGGAGCCAGGAGTTTTTTTCTTTAAAATTCTAAAAGCAGAGTCTGAGATAAATGCAAGTTCGTTGGCTATCTTGAGATTGGGACAAAGTAGACTAAAATGCTTGGATAAATTCTCATCTTTTAACTTATAAAGTATTTCTACTGCAGATTTTTTTTCTGGTAAACAAGCAACAATCCAATTTGTATCAGTGGGAAAACAAATCAGTCCTGAATTATTTAGGCAAACTTTAATTTTTTCCAAAATTCTATCGTCTGGATTTGTTTCAATAACGTAATTAATCATATACATTAATTATAGCTAATCTAGGGCTTATGGCAATTTTGAAAAAGATGAGAATATTAATATTTTTACTATTAGTGACACTTCCAGCTCTAGGTTTTGATTCCTTTTATTATAGTTTAGATCAACTTCAAGATGGAGAAGCTAATTTACAAGTTATTGAGAATGAACTTGTAAAAATAATTTATCCAAAAGATTACAAGGTAACAGCTGAAAGAATTGCAAATAAAATTACCTCTCTTCATAATTCGTATGAAAATGATTTAAAAGTAGCTCAAACTAAAATTACAATTGTGCTCCGGCCATATACGGCTTATTCCAATGCTTATGTTAGTTTGGCTCCTAAGATGAGTGAATTTGTGACAGTGCCTTATATGCACAATGAACTTGGCCATTTAGATTGGATTGATCTTCTTACGGTTCATGAGTATAGGCACGTAATCCAACAACAAAAGGAATTAGATCAAGGGGATCAAATTCTCTATTATGTTTTGGGTGAAAGTGGGATGGGCTTTCATTCGGTTGTAAAATTTCCAAGATGGTATTATGAGGGGGACGCTGTCTATGCTGAAACTAAGTATTCTGATTTTGCTAGAGGAGATACCAGTCAGTTTTTAAGAGAAATTAAAGCTTTAACTTATAAAGAAAATTTAGATTATGATATAGCCTATTTAGGAAGTTTGGATAAATTCTACCCCGATTATTACAAGATGGGTTATTTGATCATGACTTATTTACATCTTACTTATGGATCAGAAGCAGTAGAGCAGATGATTCAATATGCTAATAAAAGATTTTTGAACTTTTACGCTTTTGAAAATGCAATAGAAGTCTATACAGGTAAAAAACTATCAGAAATATTTATTCAAGCTCAAAACTATTTTAGATCAATTTGGAATGAACAAGATAAGAAGATGATTTTTACGAATGGAGTTAATGTAACTAATGAATCGGAAAGTTATCAAACGTATCAATCGATAGCAAAGTCAACAAATGGAATAGTAGCTTTTAAAAGATCACTTAATAATATTTCTGAATTTGTTCTACTAGAGAATAATGTGGAAAAACATCTTTTTTATCCAACTTCTTTTTCTGATGATAGTTTTTATGTCGATGGTAATAGCATTATTTACGCAGATATAATTCCCCATATTAGATATGATCTTAAATCAGAGAGTGTCATTAAAGAGTATGATATAAGTACAAGATCGCATGAAATACTTGTTGAATCGGGTTTTAACTATCTTCCTAAAAAGAAAAATAACAGCCTTCTTTATGTAAACTTTGATGGATTAAATTATAGAATTAATGAAAAAAATCTAAAAACTAAAGAAATAGTCGAGTTATTTAAAACTCCTAATAGAATCTCTTCTCTTGATTTCTATAAGGATGGTATCGCTTTTATTGAGTACGAAGCTAATGCTTCAACTTTTAAATATTGGAACAGTGGTAAAGTTATTGTCGTAAATAAGATAATAGGGGCAACCTCTTGGGGACTTTTAAGTAGAGGTGAGAAACTTTATTTTCTGTCTAATAAGGACGGCGAAGCGAATCTTTTTTCAACAGATCTGTCTTCAGGAATAGCAAAGCACTATACATCTAAATTTGGATTGTTAAGTTACACTTTTGATAATGATAAATTTTATGTCTCTGACTATACTCAAAATGGTGCTCAGGTCAGATCTATTGCTATTGATAATGT
>CAYGTU010000209.1:0-4989 GCA_964352945.1 uncultured Bacteriovoracaceae bacterium | reverse complement strand
TCTCTGACTTGCACGGAAAAGAATTTCTCAAATGAATAACTGCTTATGCTGCTAATTAAAAGGATTAGCAATAATACTTGTTTCATCGGCCATCTCCTTTTCCATTCTTTTTTTGTTTTTTATTGAATCAAATACTACAAAACCTAAAGTTACATATGGCCCAATAATTGGGTTGCTCATACCGATAATTCTTCCTACTCCAAGTGCAATATTTCCAATTTGTTTTAAAGTTCCTTTGTGGTTTTCTTTCATTTCAGGCATTTCTAAAATCGATTTAAATAAATTATCGTCAATGTCTCCAGCTAAGTATGAAGATATGACAACATCACCAAAGCTTGGAGTTATATTAAACGTTTTGTTTATAGTTTCTTCTTTTAATTTAAGTTTTAAATAAGATATAGAAAAATTATAAATATCTTTATGTGTTAATGGTATTTTTGTACTTAATTTGGCAATTTCTTCATGAATTGAATTTATCATTGAATCAATTGTTTTAATCTTTAGTAAATATTCTTTTCTTTTAGCTTCAATGTTTTCATCAGCAATTAAATTAATATATTTTTCTTTTTCTTTTTTTAAATTCTCTATTTTTTCCTTTAAATCAAAAAAGGTTACTTCTTTTCTTAGTCTGTAAACCTCATCTCTATTTTGCTCAATTTGTACAAATATATTTTTTCTTATTGTTTCATCATCGGTATTACTCATTTCAACAGTTTGATTTAGAATTAATCCTTCTATCTGCTCTATTTGGTAGAAAATATCTGTATAATCAACATGAGCAAGAACGATTTCTCCAGCTTTTGCATTTAACATTTTAGTTGTAAGAGTTAATAGTTCACTCATTTTATTAATTTCTGCTGTATTATAGTTCAGGAAAATATATTCAATGGGATTAAGTCTTCCAATTTTTTTACTTTTTCTAAAATATATTTTCTTTAATGACGACTCAAATTCTGTGTCAATTTTGAATTCTGATAATTTATTATATTTCACAAATCTAAATCTATTTTTAAGTTTTAAATATGAAGAGAGTGTTGTTTGTTCATAGGCCGTTTTATCCTGACCAAAAAGTCTTCTTTTTGTTCTGTTGTATAAATTGTTGTATTTTTTTAAATTTCTTTTTTGTAAAAAAAGTGGATCATTATCGATTTCATCTTTAAATTTAGCTTGGAGATGATCAATTTTTTTCTTCTCTTTAGCGTCGAAAAAAGTTATTTCGTTATTTTCTATGTGAAATAAATTAGTAGATTCTTTCAATTTATTATAAATTACTTTATCGATATAATTTAGTTTTAACGATTTCTTGGAATATTTATTGATATAGTCTTTATAGCATTTTTCTAGTTTTTCATTATCTTGCTCTGATGAACAATCATTAGTCGTGTTATCAATAAATTTAAGCAGACCTACATATAGTTCATAGGTATTATCATAGGCAAATAGATCGCCTTTAATTTTATGCGATGACTTTCTTATGCTATTTATATGAATTGAAAATTCATCAACTAAAAGTGGTGATAAATTGCCTTGCATAGATACTTCTGCAAATACAGAAGACATACATATAAGTATATATAAGACATATGTAAGTAGTTTCATTTTTCCCCTCATAAGTATAAAAGCAATTTTAGTGCCATGGTGTATTTTGAGAATAAAGTAAAAATTCTATTCATATATGCCATAAGTATCTGATATTACTCGGTTGAAAAATATACATAACTTGTTGATTATTGACCTTGAGCGTTAAAAATATGCTAAATAGATCGCACTGTAAAAAGATTAGACAGTTTTTAAGTAGATAATTAATTTTAACAATCACCAACAGGGGACAAAAAATGTTAAGTAAAATTTCAAAGCCTATTTCACTTGCACTTGCTTTAGGTATTTTTTCATCAGTGCTTCCAGTAAATTTAATTGGCTCTTCAGTAGCTTATGGACAAGAACTAGAAATTAAAACTGAGTTAAAAGATAAGTCTCAGCTTATCAAGGATTCAATTGTTAATTTTAATACTGAAAAAGATCTTGGATTACCAGTTAATCAAGCAGTACAAAATTTTACTGATTCTATTATTAATAATGGAGTAACAGTTAGCGATTTATCAGACTTTGTAAATTCACTTGATAGTTTAACTAGTAAAGATAAAGAAGAATTTAATGAAATTAAAAGACTAGCTCAACTTGGAGCTGAATCAGAAATGGATTCTGAAGAATTTGGAATGTTTGCCGGTAGATTATTAGATACAGTTGATCCTCAAGGTTTAAGTTGGTCAGGTTGTGCTGGTCTTACTACAGGTATTATTTTATTAGTTGCTTCAGTTGTAGTTGGAATAGTTGCTTTAACTAAAACAGCAGGTGAAGAAAGAATTAAGAAAAGATATCAAACAAAAAAAGCAGACAGACAACAACAATATAATAGCGACAAAGCTTATGTTGCTAATAGACCAGAAGCAATTGATCAAGAGATTAATCGTAATAATAGAGATATTGAGCAATACGAAAATAAAATTGATGAAGCTCAGTCAGATATTAATTATAACCTAGGAATAATTGCTGGTTCACAGGACCCAGAAGTAATTAAAGCTGCAGGAGATAGAATTAAGCAATTAAATGATGATATTGATTATTACCAAGCTAAAATCGATAATGTTCAATCAAAAATTGCTGGTTTATTATTAGAAAAAGAAGATTATCAAGATCCACAATTTGTTGCTAACAGATTAAATGCAATTGAAATTGATTATAATTCTGATATGTCAGCAATCAACGCTGAAGAGCAAAAGAAAATTGATCTAATTCCTGCTAACAAGAGATTAGCTAAGACTCTTGGAATTGGAGCTGGTATTGGTGCTGCAATAGGAACTTACTTAACAATTGATGGAAGCAAAGGTTGTAGATAGTTTAAAAAATATTCTTAAATAAATTAAAGAGGCCCATATTTTGGGCCTTTTTTTTTGATGTCAACTTGTCACTAGTGCCATTGCTAGTTGCATCAAGTAATTATAATTTGAATTAAAAAACTGGCCATCAATTTGCAAAACTTCTTCTCCATAAATATTTTTTCAGGAGAGAGAAAAATGAATAATAATTTAAGTCGTGTTTTGTGTTTATTTCTATGTTTAAATTTTTTAACGATGAATGTTAGTTTTGCTAAAAGTCAAATTACTCCAGACCAAGTCATTACAGAATCTATTATTGTCTTTAATACCGAAATGGATATGGGCAATGGGCATGAAAAAGCTCTAAGTAAAATGGTTGATATTTTAAGTGATCATAATATAACGACCGATCATTTAGTTAATTACGTTAAAAGCAATGAAGAATTAACATATTCACAAAAAGTTAAATTTCAGGCCCTACTGGATGGAGCTGATGATTCTTTTGATAAAATGGATCCAAAGTCTTTAGGAATCATTATGGGTGAAACAATTAATATGTTTAATCCATCAGGACTTAGTTGGTCTGGATGCGCTTCTCTTGGTGTGGGAATAGTAACATTAGTAGCCGCAATTACTGTAGGAATTGTTGCTTTAACAAAAAGTATTGGAAAAGAAAAGATAACGGAAAGGTATACAAAATTAAAAAATAGTAGAACTAATGAATACAATAATCGTGTTGACTGGTTAGAAGAGCCCATTGAGAGCATTGATAATGATATTGATTATCACCACGACAATATAGATTCAAAGATTACAAAAATTTCTAATGCGCATGATGATTTAAGATACTGGCAAAGAAGAGCTGATAATGATGAGGATCCAGATTATGCAATAAATAGAATGGGTCAAATTTTAAGAGATATTGAAGAGTATGAAGATTCAATTGCCTATTCAAAAAACAGAATTTCCTATCTACAACATGAGAGAGTAAAGCATCTATCGGATCCCAATTATGTCATTACTTTACGAAATGATGCGCTTATAAATTATACTTCTGATATAGCGGCATTTAATAATGAAATGGAACATAAAATTGATTTGGTTCCAAAAAATCAAGCGCTAGCAAAAAAATTAGGTATTGGATCAGCACTTGGCTTAGCAATCGGGGGATACTTTCTGTATGATGGAATCAAAAAAGGTTGTTAATATAATATTTAGTATTTTTTAATGTATTATTAAGAGGCCCATATTTTGGGCCTTTTTTTATTTGTGACTCCATATTACTAGTCTCATTATGGCCCTAGTATCAGATTGAAATAGACTGAGAGTTACACCGTCGGCATAAACGACTATAATCGTTGGTCTTTTGTTATGACACACTTTGTCGTGGCTTTGGCAACAAGATTGCTTTAAAGGGACATGTTACCCATCGAAAACAGGAGAGAGAGATGAGAGTATTGTTAACTTTTCTAGCATTATGCTATGTAGTCAGTGTAAGCGCACAAAATAGTCAAAAACTTATACCGTACACAGGTCAGGCCAATGATGAAGTTGCCCTTGAGCGCGTTGATGTAGTTACTACGTATACTGAAGAACCTTATTCAGCAACTTGCTATAAGGACGTACCGAGAACCGTGCAAGAGTGTGGTAACCGTACATATAGTAGAAGAGTATGTAATACAATTCCTGGGCAAAATGTTTGTAGAACAGTTTCTAATAGTGTTTGTAGAGATGTTACAAAATATCGAAACCAATGTTCTAATGGGCCAAGCCGACAGGTTTGCACTAACACTCCTTCAAAGCAGGTTTGTACAACTTCACCAAGTAGAAGAGTATGTCGAGATCATAACGGAAAACAAGTTTGTGCTGATGTAGGTGGTACACGATCATGTAGAACTGTAGGTGGCGGGCAATCATGTCGTACAGTTCCTGGTCAGCAAACATGCCGTCAGGTTAGTTATAATGATAGAGTTTGCACACCAGTTTCATCAAACGTATGCACATGGAAACCATCTTACCAAAGTTGTCATGATCAACCATATTCTAAATATGAGTGTTGGGATAAAACAGTATATGATTCTGTAGCATATTCTTGTACTAAATATAAAAAAGT
>CAYGTU010000208.1:0-5012 GCA_964352945.1 uncultured Bacteriovoracaceae bacterium | reverse complement strand
AAATATGGTTTCTACTGTATTGTTTATTCTGGCAATATTTTCAGGCCATTCAACTGCACCTCTTGTTCGGGAAAAAAAATCACTGCACTAGCACGTAATGTTGATGAGAATCTCTGGCAATTTGAATACAGATCCGATCCTGCTAATGCAAGGATTACTGGCATTAGTTTTTTAAAAAAGCAAAATAGTGAATATATAAATCATCTGCTAAATTCATTTAAGCGGGTTTATACTAACTTAGAATCTGTTTTATTTGACGATTAAATTATAAAGTGATTATTTCTTCTTCTTTTTATTAGCACTTTCTAAAATCAATTCCATTTGTTTTGATAAGTCACCTTTCATTTCTTTACCATCATTATAAAGCATAATTAAATCAAAAGAACCGTTGATACTCTTGCGAGCAACACTATCTGGATTTATTGTCCATCTTCCAAAAGTTTTTTCCGTAACAAAAATATCATTTGTGAATACCATATAAATTAATTCTGAACATACTAAAGTATCTTGCGTTTCAACATTAAAGTTAAAATCGTATTTCTTACCTACCTGTTTTATAGTTCTCAGAATTCCACCTCTAATGAAGTCATCAGACATTTCACGTCTTCTCATAACAGCTAAGTCATCTATATCGAGGAAATGTCTTATGGTATTTATTTGAACACCTGGTCTTAAAGCTTCAACAATTAACCTACCCTCTTTTTCAATAATATCGTGGTATTTAACAATTTCAGGGTGATCCCATAAACCAAGATCTGTTAACTGAGTTTTATTTCCAATATAAATAGCATTATGCCCGTAATGACCTGGAATAAATTTATCAGTTAGTCTAAAAGGTGTCTTTTCCAAAAGGACATCCAGCGGCTTTAAAGTATCAGCTAATTGATTTTCAATTTCATAGCTATCATAAAGTTTTCCACGTCTAGATTGGAATCGACCTAGAGTATTCCCAAAAAACTTACTTCCACCCCAAACAATAGCTTGGGCAACTTTATTGAAAAAATCACCCACCTTTCTTATATTTGCCCTTGTTCTTCCAAAAGAAAATTTAATCCCATTTTTAATTTTTGTTGGGAGTGAAGAGTTTACTCGTAAATTATAATATTCTGAGCTAGCAACTGAATCATTTAAGTACATAAAATCTTCATTACCCATTAGGCTTTCACCAACACCTTTCTTTGTTAATTTATAGAATACATTAAAAGCTTTTCTCTTATATCTTACAAATTTTCTATTATTAAAATCTAATACATATTCTTTAAGCATATTCTTTTCTTTACCGTATGTAGGATTTGCTTCATTTAAGAATCTTCTTAGTTTCCCTTCTTTTTCAAAAATACTATAGGTTTGGATATAATTATCAATTGATAGAAATGCTATCGCTAAAGAAAATAGGGAAGCTTTATATCTAATGAGATCATCAGCATCTTTATTTTTTATAGTTGGGTAAAGACGTAAAGCCATTTCCTTTAATTCTCTATGAACCTTAATAATGTCTACAATCTCTATGCTTAATTCTTCAAGCTCACCACCATTTAAGGGTATTTTTTCATCAAACTTAACTTTTATTTGTGAATATATTTGAGCTGATTTTTCTCTTAAGCTTATAGATTTTTCATGAAGTACTTTAAACCTCTGAATATCCTCACTCATTACTTCAATTGAATCACCACCAAAAGCAATGCTTGAGCTAAATATGATAGCTGCTAAAAAATTTAGTACGATGTGAAATTTTGTCATTTATAATCCTAGATTTAATTTAACTATGCGCAGTATAGTAAAAAACATGGGTTTTTTAAAGAAAAATGAACCTATCATGAAATAAATTCAAATACATAACCATTTGATTTTATTAGTCTTTTTAGACCATTAGAATAAAGAGAGTACTGCTTCTGGCGGTCTTCCAATAATAGCTTTTTTACCTTTAACTACAATAGGTCTTTCCATCAATTTAGGATGCTTAGCTAAAACGCCTAGAGTTTCAGATTCGTTTTCCAAATTTGGTGCAATTTCTTTAAAAAGTGCTTCTTTTGTTCTCACCATATCTTTAACTGGAAGTTTTAACATTGTTAAAATTTCTTTTAATTCAGATTTTGTTAACGGTTGCTTTAGATACTCTATTACTTCAGGTTCAATTCCATTCCCCCTAATTAAGTCTAGGGTTTCTCTAGATTTTGAACATTTTGGATTATGATAAATTTTTACTTTACTCATTTATAGTCTTATTTGAAAGTGGCGCTCTTGAAGAATCAATTACGTTATCTTGAAGCAAAGAAATTGAAATAACACTTACAGCAATAAAGAAGATTAGAAACATTTTATAATTTACTAGTTTAGAATTCATTTTTCCTCCGTGAAAAACTTAAGAACTACTAATTTATTTAATAATCGATCTAAATGTCAAATTTATTCTACCATTTATTTTTTTTGTTGTCTTCGCTAATTGATGATTCCAGCAATGCTGGAGATTGCCTGACATAAGAAGAAGTGAATTGTGAGGTAAAATTATTTTGCAAACTTCTACTCCTTTATTTTTTTTATGTTTTAAGTGAAAACTTCTTTCCTCCCCTAGACTAAGAGAAGCAATAACAGGATTTCTTCCTAGTTCTTTTTCATTATCACTGTGCCAGGCCGCATAGTCTTTGCCGTCTCTATAATAGTTGAGTAAAACAGAATTAAAATTATGATTAGATTTAGTTTCAATCGTTTTTTTTATTTTTAAAAGCAATGGATTCCACTCATTAGGATTCATTGTGATATTGGAATAAGTATAGGATAAGCCCTTATCTCCATACCAGGCTGATAACCTTGGTACAGGATGTCGCTTTCCGAATAATTCTATGTATTCTTGTTTCCAGCTAATTTTTTCAGCAAGCTCTTTAAATATTAAAAGGGAATCATTATGTTCAAATATATTTTCAAGTATTTCTACTTTTCCATCATTTTCAAAAATTAATCTTTTTTCAGAGAAAATATCAAACATAGCTCCATACTATCTATTGAATAGCAAAAAAGTCCACTTTTGCGCTTGGCAAAATTTAATTTGCACGTTATAAAGGATTTATGAATCTTGGAATAGCTGGATCAACCATTCAAATGCCGGTTTTGGCCCTTTTAATTTTAACTGTAGCTCCAGTTGTTTTATTTTTTGGAATACTAAAAATTAAAAGTGAAATCAACAAAAGAAAACATCTCAAGAATATCTAAATTCTTTTTTCTAGTGAGAAATATCACAATCTAAAGTATTATAAATATGTGACGAATTTAATTGATAAAAAAAACATTGATTTTAAATTAGAACTTATTCACATAACTGCAATGACAGGCGAGTCCTCTTGCATTTACAGTGAAATGAATAATTTAGGTAAAAAGTCTTCAATTTATGATTATTCGGTTTTGATGAGAGTACTGTACTCAAAAGGTGAAATCATCAATGAAGAGATTTTAAATGATTTATATTCTTCATCTGATAATCATTTAGCTTTTATTTTGAAAATGACTTCTTTTGAGATGCTTGTCTGTATAGTTGAGTTACCTAAAGGTAATCCGGAATCATTTGGAAAAGTAATTAGCATTTTAAAGAAATCTAAAATAGAGCTTTTAAACAAATCAAAACCCTATTTACCTAATATTAATACTCCAACTCAATCCTTTAATTCTGGAGTGAGACTCTTCCCTAGATATAATACTTCAAGATTAAATGCTGAAATATCAATTGTTGGTGTTTCTCAAGAAATTAAATTATTTGACGCTTCAGTTGGGGGAATATGTATTGAATCCCCTACTCCTTCAGTTATTCTAGAAAATACTAAAAAAATAAGAATAACTTTCTCAAAATTTAAATATGAGTTTTTAACTACAGTCAAATGGACACATACTGATCAGAATAGAAATACAAAAGCTGGAATAAAAATAGACTTCCAATCAAAACAAGAGCTTTCAAACTGGCAAACTTTTGTCTATGCACTTTATATAAAGCAAAAAGTTGTGACTACTTAAACTTAGACCTAAGTTTAGCTTTTTCGAGAACAGATTCCTCGCATCCTAGATAATTACCTGTATTTATATAGATTGACCCTGATGACCGATTACAAGACTCGATAAATTCACACGTATTACACTCTAAAAAATCTGTTTTTTTAATTTTTCTAATCTTACTAAATTCAAACGAATTATTCCAAATATCAATTAAAGAAGACTCCCTGATGCTTCCTGATTTTATAGGTGCACCTATACAAGGATACACATCTCCATTGGCCCCTACCGCAAATACAGTTCGCGCACATGAGCACTGAACAGATCGTTCTTGATTATTGTGTTTAAAAAAATGATTATTTTCACTTTCTAATAATTCTTTATACTCTACCACTCCAATTTCTAATTCACGCGCCCCCGTGCTTTTGTCATATCTTTCAGTTATTTCATCTGAAACTTGAACAATAGCACCAAGCTCTGAGGCTATCTTTATCAACTTGTTTAGATCTTTATAATTTTTTTTATGTAAAATTATATTAAAGAAAACTTCAATATCAAATTTTCGTGCGTTTCTGATTCCTTCAATAGTATTTTTAAAGTCAGCTTTTCCAGTAAAATCTTTATAAGAGGCTTCATCTGCTCCATAGACGGATACATCTAAAGAATCAAGACCATTATCATAAAGTTTTTTAACTGTTTCTAGGCTTAGATAAACACCATTGGTTTTAATTCTAGGTAATATATTCTTTTCTCTAGTATATTTAATATAATCAAAAATATTTTTATCTAATAATACTTCACCTCCAGTAAAATTTAAAAAAAGTGTGCCTAACTGAGAGAATTCATCAATGCATTTTAGGACTTCTTCTTTTTTTAGATATTCATCTGGATTGTATTCGGGTTTAGATTTAGTTGTACGATCAAAATTATAGCAATGTTGACAAGAAAAATTACAAGATTGAGTTAACTCGATCGTTGAAAATAGAGGTACAAAATCGCGATGAGCTTTTTTTATGTATTCATCAAATATTTTACCA
>CAYGTU010000207.1:0-5060 GCA_964352945.1 uncultured Bacteriovoracaceae bacterium | reverse complement strand
AATGAATTTCTTAAAAGCATTATATCATTAACCGTATTTGAAATTTTAATTACTTTAATATTTTTAGATGTATCAGCATCACGTCTGCAGTTATTGAAAATATGAAGTGAATCTTCAAATTTATTACGTAACGTTTCCATTAGCTCAATAGAAGATTGCTCTAAATGATAAACAGGATTTAAATGGTCATTAAAATTAACAACACCAGATTGTTCCATGTTCATTTCTTCGATGGCCAAACTTTGAATCCAGTTACTGTACGGCTTTTGATTATTCATTTCTATTTCTTTCATAGGTAAATTTTGTGTTTTTTAACTTGTTCTGTCAAATTGTTAGAAATAAAAAGAATAAGAGATAAAAAAAGAAAAGATAAGATCTAGGGCAAACTCGGTCAGTTTCGCGCCCCTTCAAAGAAGGTGGGCGCAATTGGTAATCACTTTAGGCTTCCCGCTTATCAATCGTCATTCAACAATTGGCAGGCTTGCACACCATGATCAGGGACCGCTCCCGAAACATTTATTGTAGGGCGAAACAGCTTATGCTAGCCCTAGATCTCACCATTCTATTATAGCAAATTTTGGGCCCGGTCAAACAGTGCGGGCAACATTATTTTCAACTTTACACGTAATTTTAGCTATTTGGAGCTAAATAAAGTAAAAAGTAGGCATAAATAGATGCATTGTGTTATAATTATGTATTAAAGTTTCAACTATTCTATCCGATAGGTAGGAAAGTTATTGGGAGAAAAGTGACTATGAAAAAAGTAATGGAATTTTTAAAAGACGAAAGTGGTCAAACATCAACTGAGTATATCCTACTTGTTGCCGTTGTTGCCTTCATTATCTTCAAATTTAAGGGAATTCTACAAGACAGACTTATAGGATTAGCTGGAAAGATTTTTGATAATGCAGACGATCTAGTTGGCGGTATGAATAAGTAGTTTTACTTAGGCTTTGTATTGAACAGTTCTGGAATTAATTTCCAGTTCGGGTAGTTAATTATATTTTTTCAAGTATAATATAATTAATGGAATCAAAGCCTATCAATAAAAAGAATGCTGGTCAGGCAGCGGTGGAGTATATTTTCATACTTCTTTTTTCTGTAATGATGTTAATTAAAATCATTGATCTGTTGAGCAACTTTATTGGTGGCTCTGTTGGTAATCTTAGTCATGTATTATCAACTAATCTTAGGGTTGGAGTTTGTAAAACTCACTGCTTTTTTGGAGGATACAAAAACGGATATCAAAAATGATAAAGTTGTATTTGTTCATATTTGTATTCATTGAATTATCTGTCGTGGCCCTTGGAGATTTAAAGCATAAAAAAATATCAAATCTTTGGTCTATTTTAAATATTATTACATTTATTGCACTTTGCTTTCTAGAGCCTACATCCTATTCGTTTGGGTGGACTTCATATATTTATTCATCTGTATTTCTTTTGGTGGGATTTACTTTATTTGTTTTAAAAATAATGGGAGCCGGAGATACAAAATTACTAGTTACCTTATTTTTATTAATCCCTACTAATTTACAAGGTCAATATCTCTTAATGCTCTTAAATGGTACGATATTTATTGGCGGATCAATGCTTTTCTATCACATCATTAAAAACTATAATATGATTATATATTATATAGGGATTAAAGACGTGGTTGGTCTTAAGTCTTGTTTTGGAGCAAAATTTCCATTTGCTCCAGTAGTTTGGATTTCATGGATACTATTTGGATGGGATATTCGATTAAAATTCTAAATAAAAAAGGGCAATCGGTGGTTGAGTATATAATGCTTATGGCGGTTGTTTCATTTTTAGTTTCAGCTATCTATAACAGTGATGCTTTTAACAAGTTTTTTGGTGAAGGTGGAACATTTGCAAAAGCAATGAGCAGAGAGATTTCTACAATGTATCAGTTTGGACTTAGAACAGACAGAAGCTATAGAGATAATTATGCAGCACCTACACATTCAAATTATAAAGGTGGAGATCAAACTCGATTTTTTGGTGCTAAAGATCCTTATCCAGGGGACAAATAATAATGTTCAAAAATAATAAGGGTCAATCATCTATCGAATTTCTTTTTACTTTTGTAATTGCTGTGACATTAATTTTTATGTTTGTTGGAGTCGCGAAAAATTATGGAACAGGTTATCTTATTCACTATGCTACCTTCATGGCTTCACGTGCTTATTTAACAACTGATTCAGGAACGATAGATGTCGAACAAAATATTAGTGGAGGATCTGGTTCAGCTGAAGATATGGCCAGAAAAGTATTTGGGAAATATAAACTCTATAAGTTAAATAAACAAATTAAACAGTCCCAATTAATATTTAATCATGCAGGTCAGACAAAAATTTATGAGTATGTTGGAACTCATTATACATTTAATGCCATTCTTTCTCCCATAAAACTGTTAACGGGTAAAACCCTAATTGAATATAAATCTGAATCTTTTTTAGGAAAAGAGCCAGTCAGAGCTGATTGTTACCAAAGAATTTGTTATATGATGACAGGTAAGGTGGGATGCTCTGATGATAAACTTAATATAACGATGTTTGATAATGGATGTTAAAAAAGAAAATACAATTAAAGGTGGAGAAGAGGGCCAAGCACTTTTAGAGTTTTTAGCATTTCTACCTTTTATTATTGTTCTATATTTAATTACTATTACTTTGGGTGGATCGATTTTCGGCTCTATCAATCAGCAAAAATCTGCTAGAGGGTATTTGTACTCTAGGATAAAACATAATTCTTTTTTACCTAAACCTGGTTATGGTGGAGATGATTCTGGAGCTGAGGTATGGAGATCGTGGAGAAGTTTTGGTACCTACTTTATTGGTTGGAAAGAACGTTTTGAGGGGGCAGGTAGTCCAATGGCCAGTTGTTATAAACTAAAGCTTCCAACTAAAGATATAGAAAATGAATGCAAGGCCTATAGTAAAGAGGCCGCCCAATATATTCGGGTAATGACTGTTTATGGAATTTGTGGAGCAACTTATCAAGTTGTTGATGGACAAAATGTTTACCACTCACCGTATGCCAGTCCAGGTGAATTAGCTTCAGTAGAATCCTGTACGATAACTCAATAATTTTTATTCTTTTCAGTGCACAAAGTTTGTTAATAGATATAGTGCAAAATATGCCCAACTAATTAGAAATATTGATAAGTGGTAAAATATTCTTATACATTTGGAGTATTTATGAATAGTAGAGCGTTTACGTTAAGTTTGGTCATTGCAGGTATCGCAATGTTCATGGTTTATTCTTTTCTAGAAGGTAAGGAAGCTGAATTCATTAAAGAATATGGAAATGCAAAACCAGTTGTAGTTGCTAAGGTTGATATTAAAGAACTTGAATTGATTGATGATAGAAAAGTTCAAGTTGTAAACGTTCCAGAAAAATTTATTGCTCCAGGTGCATTTAGAAGTGTTGTTGATGTTTTTTCAACAATTGCAACTGTACCTATTAAAAAAGGTGAACAGCTTACAACACCGAGAGTAACTTACCCGGGAGCAAGAACAGGTCTTGCTAGTCAGGTTTCCATTGGTAAAAGAGCCGTATCAGTTACTGTAAGTGAAGCCGCTTCAGTAAGTAAGTTAATCAAGCCAGGGGATAGAGTTGATGTCCTAACAATGGTTGATTATGCTGGTGGACGAAAAGATAAACTTAAAATTAAAACAGTTTTACAAAACGTATATGTTTTATCAACTGGTTTAAGTGTTTCAAATAATATTCCTCTTGTTGGTTTTAGAACTGATGATGAAGTTAAAACTTTAAATTTAAATAATTATACAAATTTTAACTCAGTGACACTTGAGCTTTCTCCATTTGAAGTACAAAAGATTTACTACTTGATTAGAGCGGGATCAGGGATTTATTTAAGCTTAAGAAATAATGATGACAAAAAAACCGAGGTTATTTCAGGTACACGAATATTTGATGTACTTGGGGAAGATGCAGCTGATGCCAAAGCATTTTTTCTAGAAATGAACACCTTATTAAAAAAGAGAAACTAATGAAAAAAATAATTTTAATTCTTTGCCTGCTTTCCTTAACTGCCTTTGCGCAAGTTGATGAAAAAGAAATATCAATAGCAATTGGGATTGATAAAACGGAAAGACTTCCTTTCCAGTATTCTGTTAAAATTGAAGTCGGAAATCCAAAAATTCTCCATTTGAAACTTCAGCCAAAGTTTAATGAAATAACATTCCAAGGTTTGAATGAAGGAACAACTTCAGTAACTGTTAGAAATACAGTTGGTGAAATTAAAACAAAATATCTAGTTACAATTACAGCCGATAAACTTTCTAAAAAAGTTCAAGAACTAAGAGAGTTAATAGGCGATGTTGAAGGTATCGAAATTGGTATTAAGGGTGGAAAGGTCTATGTTGGTGGAGAAATTGTTGTACCAAGTGATATTGGTAGAATGTTTGTTGTTTTACAAAAATATCCTGAAGTACTTCAATTACATGAAATGCATCCCCAGACACAATTAATTATTGCAAAAAAAATGGCCGAAGAAGTCGCTCGGAATGGAATGAAAAACGTAACGGTTAGGGTTGTTAATAAAGTTTACTGGGTTGAAGGTGTTGTTGGATCAAAAGCTCAAGAGCAGTTAGTTCAAAGAATTGCGGATGGATATTTACCCCCAGGTATTACAGAACTTTATACTAACGCCAACAGAGCACAAACAGTTGAAGGTAAAAAGCCTATTGAATATTTCTTATCAATCAATTCAAAAAAACAAAAACAACCAGCAGAAAAATTAATTAAAGTATCATCACAATTTGTTGAGCTTTCAAAAGATTATGCCAAAGTATTTGCCTTTAAGTGGATGCCACTTCTAGGAAGAGATGGATCAAAAATTTCATTTGGTGCAACAGGGGATGCCAATACAACTTCTAATTCAGAAGGTTTAAGTGGAGTAATTTCAAATTTGTTTCCAAAACTCCAGTCAGCTAAAGAAGCTGGATACGCACGTATAATTCAATCAGGTATGCTTATAGTTAAATATAAGGCTCCCGGAGGTGGGACATGATGCTCTCGAAGGCTAGGGGG
>CAYGTU010000206.1:0-5068 GCA_964352945.1 uncultured Bacteriovoracaceae bacterium | reverse complement strand
CTCCCGGCCACCCGCCCCCCCCGCCGAACAGTTCTGCTTTCGTTCTACACGACCAATTTTCAGCACTAACTTCAAAACCATTTTCATTTTTATTTACACGAGTAACCTGATCTCTTATTACTGTAATTCCAAGTTCTTGAACTAATTTTTCAGCGTTTTTAGAATAAATTTCTTTATCTATTTGGACTCTTGTTGATTGTACGGCAAAACCTTTTGATTCATTTAAAATTCTGTACTGAATTCCTGCACTATCAGCAAGCCTTCCCATCACTCCACCAAGTGAATCAATTTCTCTAACTACTTGGCCTTTACCTACTCCACCAATAGATGGATTACATGGAGCTGAAGCTAATCCAACGTTAGGTAAAGTTATGATCCCAACATTTAAATTAAACTGCTTTGCCATACATGCAGCTTCAACGCCCGCATGTCCGCCACCAATTATTAAAATATCAAATTCGCTTTTCATTTATTACTCTGGTTCTATAGGACCAACTTCTATAAGTGGTTCTATAGAACCACCTTCGACTAGTCATTTGCCTATGCAAAAATTATTAAAAACGTTATGCAGTACATCATCTGGTGAAACAATACCTATCAATTCTTGAATTTCTTGGCCAATGATATTTAGCTCTGATGAAACTATTGCAATGTCGCCCTCTGATTTAACGAGTTCTGAATAAATGGAGATTTTAGACTCTAGATTTCTTATTATTTGTGAATGTCTTTCGAGAAGAATTGGTTCGTTGGCGACTAAGCTATTGAATTTACTAGATATGTCGTCATAAATACCCGTTAATTCATCTGGTTCTATAGAACCAGAATTAATCTCACTAGCCTTTAAAATCTTAAATTTAGAGCAAAATTCCGAAACTTTGGAGTTAAACCCAGTTTGATCTTTATGTGAAAACAGTATCTTATCAAACCTAGAGAAATCTAAATTATTGTAATAAGGTGAATCTAAAAAGGGATTTATCAGTAAAATACTATATAAAGAATCATCTATTTGCTTCAAAGATTCTTTAATTCCCTCTTTTTCAATTAATTCCTCAGTCTCCCTAATTCCTGCCGTATCAATTAATTCATAAATATTATTTTTAATAAAAATTTTCTCAGTTATATAATCTCTAGTTGTTCCTTGAATCTCACTAACAATGGCCCTGCGTTTACCAAGGATTGAATTAAAAAAGGTCGATTTACCTGAGTTAGGAATTCCGGCAATTACAATTTTTGGATTCAATAAACCATTAATAGAATTCTGAGTTTTTTTATAAAGCTTTAGAATGGAAGTATTTAAATTGCCTAGTGTACTATTAACTTGTTCAGAAGATTTTTCTTCACCGACATCATCCAAGAAATCAATTGATAATTCTATAGCTGCTTTATGAGAGATAAAATTATTTTGAAGCTCTAAATAAGAATCTCTAAGATCTCCACTTAAAAGGGATTTTCCCTGAGTAAGTGTGAAATTTGTTGAAGCGTTTAACATTAATTCAAGACCTTCAACTTCAGAAACAGAAAGCTTGCTATTCTTAAGTGCCCTGAATGAAAATTCCCCAGGAAGACTCATTCGAATGTTTGAATTATTAATAAATAGATCCATAATTTTTTGAATATTTATTAAATTTCCATGAACATTTAGCTCTAGAATATTCTCACCATTATAAGAATGTGGTGCCTTAAAATACAAAAGAACAATATCATCAACTTTCTCTTCTCCATCGAGAATCGAGCAGTAATGAGCAAATCTTGGCTTAATTTTATCTGATTTAATTGAAAAAAACTTATCGACGCTTGCAAGTGAATCAAAACCAGAAATACGAATAATTGCAATTGCTGAATTAGATGAAAGACCTGTTGAACACGCTATAATTGGTCTTTCATCTGCACTTAATAAATTCATACTTAGGTCGTTTGTTTATAAACAAACATCTGTTGTAGAACACCAAAAATTGTTGAAACAAAAATATAAAGACATAATCCCGCAGGGAAATCCTTCATGATTAATGCAAAAATTAATGGCATAAACATCATAACTTTTTTCTGAGCTGGGTCAGTTACTGTTGTAGGAGAAAGTTTTTGCTGTAAAAACATTGCACCGGCCATTAGCACTGGTAAAATATAAAAAGGATCTTTAACTGAAAGATCATGAATCCATAGTAAGAATGGTGCATGCACTAACTCAACAGCTCCATATAACACCTTATAAAAAGCAAAGAAAAATGGCATTTGAAGTAAAAGTGGTAAACATCCACCTAGGGGATTCGCCCCAGCTCTTTTAAAAAGCTCCATTGATTCTTTTTGCATTCTTGGAGGATCGTCTTTGAATCTCTCTTTAAGTTTGGCAAGTTCTGGCTGAATATCTTGCATTTTTTTCATACTTTTATACGATTTCCACTGAAGAGGAAATGTAATAAGTCTAAGTAAAATTGTTAGAAGTATTATAGCTAAACCATAGTTAGGAATAAAATCATAAATAAACTGTAATCCTCTTAAAATTGGAACTGCTAATATTGAAAAAATTCCAAAATCAATAGCTAAATGAAGGCCAGATCCAAGACCCTTAAGAAAATCATATTCTTTTTTAACAAAAAGGACGTCAAATTCTAGTCCATTTACGTCAGCATTTGGTATTAAATTAAACTTATTATCTTCTGTTGATCTGTATACTGAAGCTGTCTTTTTTGGAAATGCTATTGCAAATAAATGGTAGTCATAGTCTATCCCAAACCACTGAATAGACTCATCTCCATTCTTACTATTACCAATGGCCATAGTCTCTAAACCTTCACCCAGTGCTACATAGTTTCTTACATGACCGCCGTGCTTTTCCTTTTCTTCTGTTTGAAAATTAAAGGTAATTTTTCTTTGATTTGCAGAGGTTAATTTAAAATGAACTCTGTCTTTAAGCAGGCTTATAGTTGCATCCAAGCCCTCTTCTGTATTTGTGAAAATTAATTCATTTGCTTCTTCCTGAACATTGAAAAATACTTTTTTCCCACCGCTCATCGACGTAAATAATACATCAAATTTATTTGGCCCAACAACGTCCTCAAACTTACTTTCAGATTGAGCCCCTTTCATATTAGTAATCTGCATGTAGTTATTGATCGTTATAGATGTCTTACCATCAGAAAGTGTATAATTCGTAAGATTTGTTGTATCTGACTTTGTTTCAGCTACTAGCTGTTCAGAAATTTCATTTGATTTAGTAATAGTATTTGCTACTTCAACTTCTTTATTTACTGGAGTTTCTGTAACTATTGGCTGTTTTGGTGCAAAGAAATACTGCCATCCAAACAATATTAGCCCAGATAAAGTTACTGCCAAAAAAGCTCTTTTTTGTTCGCTATTCATTTAAATACTCCCTAATTTATATTCCAAATTTTTCTACCATAGCAAGGGTCATAAATCTAAGAAATAACCTCAGAAAAAAGGTTTTGAATGTTATTAGAAAAATTTTGAGATGTATTATCTTTAAATTTAATAGACTTATTAAAGATAACTAAAAGATCCATATTGCTCTTTTTCACTTCATGTTTTCGAAATGCTTCACGGACTAATCTTTTTATTTTATTTCTGTGAACAGAATTTGCGGACTTCTTAGAAACAGCAATGCCTAAACGAGAACAGGATAAAGTATTCTCTTTATACACTAGCATAAAGGGTCCAGAAAATTTCTTTTTGAAATCTGATCGAAGATTTGAAAAATCAGCTGCTTTTAAGAGTCTATTTGACTTTGGAAAAAGCGAGCCATTAGAAACATCAGCTCTTTCCATAAGAAAATCAACTATTTAGTACCAGTAGTTACAGTAAGCTGATGTCTACCTTTAGCACGACGAGCTTTGATAACTTTCTTACCACCAACTGAGTCCATTCTCTTAAGAAAACCATGCTTTCTTAATCTTTTTGTTTTTTTCGGCTGCCAAGTTCTTTTACTCATATTATATCCTTATACGACTTTTTATTTAATTGAGTTAGCATATCTACACAAGTTTATTTTAAAGGTCAATATATTTCGTTACGCATTAATGTAAGAATAAGTTATCCACAATTTTCTTGAAATATTGCAATTGGCCATGATAGTTATCCTCTCCACACAATACAATTATCAAAAGTAGGAGTTCTGGCCATGAGTAATGATTTTCCCTTTGACCAATTTTTTAACTTTAAAGAAAAATCTGCTTCAGAGCAAATAATGAAAACTCAACAATTTCAAGAAATTACACCCATAATCCAAGAGTTGAATACAAAATCTGGTGGCTTGAATTCAGATTTTGATCATTCTGAGCTTGAATTAATGACATCTGAATTATTGAGCCATTTAAAAAGTAAAATAAATGAGAACAAATTTAATGCATATTTTGATAATACATTTCAAATCAAGTCGATTTCTGATCAAACTATCATCTGTACTGTCACAACAAGCTTTATTAAAAAAATAATTGAATCTCATTATAAAACAGATATCGAATCAGCAATTGAGAATTTTTTAGGAAAATCCTATGCATTAGAAATTGAAATAATGGGAGAAAGCCTTAAAAACGAAACCAGCCTTGAATCAACATCAGTTAATGATCTCGAGCTTTCTCAATTTAAAGAGGAATATACTGTAAATAAAGCAAAATCCATTAAGGAAACTTCTTTCTCAATTAATGAAAATGACCTCTTCACACCAAGCAAGAAAGATCTTATGGGTGAAATAGATTCAAAAGTAATTAATCACATGGAGAATAAAGGTAAAAATAGAAACATTGATCCTAAAAAATCATTTGAAAATTTTATTGTTGGTCCTTCAAATAGTTTCGCTCACGCAGCTTCAATGGGAGCAGCAAAAGCACCAGGTAAAGTTTATCCATCATTATATTTATATGGAAACTCTGGTTTAGGTAAAACACACCTTTTACATGCTGTTGGTAACTATATTAATCAAAATAATTCTGGTTTAAGAGTTTGTATAATTACTGCCAATGATTTTATGAATGAAATTGTTAATGCAATTAAATCAAATACTATTCCGGAATTTAGAAATAGATAGGCGGAACATGTCGTGGTTGTGAGGGGGGAG
>CAYGTU010000205.1:0-5143 GCA_964352945.1 uncultured Bacteriovoracaceae bacterium | reverse complement strand
TCAAACCAAAAGGCTGGGAAAAAACTAAAATGGAAATAGTTTGGAACCGTTGCCGTACTTTTAACCAGAAAGCAGAGAGGTTCTATGCCGGGAAGGAAATGGAAAAGGCAGAAACAGACACCTGGGGGAAGTGTGCTACAGATTGTATAAGGCATTTGGAGGTTTTTGTCATTAAAAAAAGAAACTTGAATTCCGCATTTTTTCATAATAATTGTTGACAATTTAAGCGAATTAATTTGTCGTTTATATCTGAAATTGCTCTAGGAGATCTTTAATGTGGGACAAGAATCTACAGCGTGTACTTTCTGACGTAAACGTCAAATCTTTAGGTACTATAAGACCACTAGAAGAAATATCTAGTAATTGGGATCACTTATTAATGGGAAATTTAGATGCAAATTATGTGATACAACATATTGGTTCTCATGCAGATATTGAAGGTTCTAATATTCTTATCGGTGACTCAGATAGTGATGGGCATCTTGAATATTTAGTAGATACAGATGGTGATGGAAATTTTGATTCAGTAACTGAAGACCTCGGTTCATTTTTTGACGACTTTTAATATAGAATAATGATACTCAGCAAAAAAATATATGGTATTAATCTCCATATACTAGAACTATTCATTCGATACTTTTTCTATTGTTCCTTCCTTGGTTATTTCCTTTTCAATGTTTTCACTGAAACGAGTCGAGAATGGTTTTTTATAAGGGCGTTTGTTGTCATAACCGTTCTAATGTTCATAATATTGTACATATATCTAAAAATTAAAATTATAATAAAAAGCTTTATTACAGGAAGAGAATTTTCGTCCAAAATCTTCTACATTAACAAAAGTTATGAAATGACAAAATTTAGGTTTCATCTTTTCCCATGGGCAAATACTTTTTTCATTGGATGGGCAATTATTTTAAGATTCGGTACGCGAGAACGTTTTAGTAATTTCACAGTAATAGTTTTATCTATAAATGGAATTTTGCTTTCAATATTTTTTATCCTTAATTTAGTATATTTCGTTAACCATAAAAAAATTAAAAGCTATACTCCTTTTTTAGATCGCAATATGACTAAGTTAGAAGAAATGATATTATACATAATTTTAATATATTTATCATACACAAAGCACAAATCAAAATTAAAAAATAGTCAATATGTTGATAAACTTGAAATAAATCTGGGGAAGCGTTTCGGTACCCCGGAAATAAAAGAGTTTGTAAAAAGAGCGATTAATAATGTATTAATTAATATTAGGATTCACGAAAAACAGAACTATCACAAAGTGTTTGTTAAGTTTAGGAAAAAATTGAAAAACCTACTAAAAAAGGAAAGCCGAAATGGTTTAATAAATGATAACGACTTAAATGATATCCGTGTTACTTTTATGGAAATATTAAATCCATTAAAGGAAATTGGAATTCAAGAAAAAGATTTAATTAGCATATTTGAATCAATAAAATCTAAATCTATTGCTGACGATGAGGGAATCAAAAATAATAGAAAAATAATTGAACTTCTATATAATTATTTTGATCAATTTTTTAAATATTTTCATAAGACTTTCAAATCAATCAGCAATCAAATTAAAAAAAATCGGTTAAGATGGGTACTCTTTTGTACAGTACCTCTGTTAGCTGTAATTATTTTCTTATTTATGTTTCCTAAAAACAGGGATTTGGAATCTGTAAAAAGTATTAAAAAACAAAACAATCAGATTAAGAGAACAAATGTTTCATTGATTGAAGCATTGTGGGATGGTGATAAAACACAAATTATAGAGTTAATTTCCTCTGGAGCAAATGTAAATCAAATTGATAAATCTGGATTAACTCCACTGATCCTGGCTTCAGCTCAGGGTCGATTCGAAATTGTTGAATCCTTAATTAGTCATGGGGCTGATATAAATGCCACAGATCATGACGGTTTAATGGCAATAGATTATGCGACAAATGAAAAACATAATGATATAGAAAAATTATTATTAGAACAGGAAGACACCAAATATTTTCGAAACTCTGTACTTAATAAAGATTATTCTAGACCTGAGTTTTACTTTAGCTTGTATCTCCTGAGAAAAAGAATCTTAGAAAAGATCGACAATAATTCCCTAGAAATTGCTAGTGAATCTTTTTATCAGGGGCAAAGAGAATTTGATCTAAAAAATAATTTAAAAGCGATTAGTAATTTTCAAAAAGCTTTATCATTTATGGTACACCCTGATATTTATTACGCCTATGGAAATTCTTTAATGAGTCTAGATCGTTACCATGATGCGATCAAAGCTTACAATTTATCTAATCTTTTAAATTACAAACGGAAGGAATTAGTTCTCTATAATATTGCTCGTGCATATTCGTTATTAAAGAGTTATTCCGAGGCCCATGAGTACTTAGAAAAAGCTATTAAAGCAGGTTACAGTGCCTTTTCCCAAATTAAAACTGACCCGGATCTTGCTTACTTACGTTCAATAAAAGACTTTGAAACAATGTTAGGGATTTATATTTTAGAGAATATTGACAATATTGACAATATTGACTAGAAAGTTCTTACAGTCTGTAGTAATCAGAAAATCCCAAGGCGTAATCTCTAAAAAATAGGATATTACCTTGCGGTATTCTTTTAACAAATCCAATTAACCGAAACTCTAAAGAGGTATATACAAGAGATTAATACTGGCTGAACAAACTAGAAAGTCATATTAAAAGCTACCAATTTAACAAATTACATTTGATTCACTAAAAATAATATTTCAAAAAATATGTGAGAAAGTTCTGGCTTTAACTGAATTTTTATTACCTAAGTTTCCAGAATATGCATTTTGTCACATTTGAAAAGAGTTTACAGAGATATTGTGTTCTATACGCTGATAATACGTAATATTTAGGGCATGCACTTTGAGAAGATGTAAATGAATTTAAGTTTTGTAACATGCAGGTTAAGTACTGGAAAATTGGTGTATATGACTGAATCCCCATTTTAAATGGAGTTTTCTACCATTTGCAGGAAATATTCCAAAGTCTCAGATGAGATAAAGAATATCTTGCCTCAGATTGATATCAAATTTCAAGAATATACAAAAGCATCTTGGAACTTGTATAAACATCTTGAAGCAAAAAGTAAATGGCTGGATAGAAATCACCCGATAGCTTCATTATTAAAAGCAAATTAAATGACTGAAATAAAAAATTGGAAGCTTTGTTTTCCAGATCAGTTTATTAAAGAAAGGGCATATGAACTAGCAGATATTCTGGATACTACGAATTGGGCTAGAAAAATATGTGCTTAAAGACCTCAAATCTATTTTAATAATTATAGCCATCTTATTATTTTAATATTTCTTTTCCGTCAAAACCAATGACACCCAATCCCTGCTTAATTTTGAGCTCTAAGTAATTAGCTATTTGATTATCTTGATCTAGTTCTTTAGCATTCTTAGAATCTATATTATGGATGACAGCAAGTTCTGGAATGATATTTAATGTTGTCATTGCAGAATCAAAGTATTTAATTTGAAATTCTTTTTGATCACTATCAGTGTAACTAATAATATTTTTATCTACCAAATCAAATAAATACTTTTGTACATTTTCTCTTTGAATCTGTTGAATTAAATTTACGTTATTGCACCAAAAGTTAATATAATTCTGCACTTCCTTGTCTGGAGTTCCAAACCAGTACAAATTTGATGATGCAAAGCCAACATGAAAATTTGGAGTTATTTGCCATTCTGTACCATCAATAGTGTTAAGGGATATTTTGTTTTCATAAAAATCCCTAGCTTGTCTCTGGTTCGCCCCAAAATAAAAACTTAAATCTAATGACCAATTATTATCAGTAGCATTATATTTTAGATTTAAACCTATTTTTTTTATTTGTTTATACGGGGTTTCTATATAGTATCCCCATCCCCTGTGATATTTTACTAGGTCAGTTTCATTGACAATTGATTTAAGTATATTGCTGATTCTTCTATTCAATAATTCAGGTTGATCTTTACAGGATTGGAAGTTATCATATGGATTTAGGTACCGATGATCATTATCAACATACTCAATAAAGTCATCGATTATGATTTTTTCCGATGGAGAAATTCCAGGAAAAATACATAATGAATTTAAGTGCTTAATTATTTGTTGCCATTGCAAAACTATTGGCTTTTTAAAAACTTTTACATGCGAAGAAAGATTCTGCTTTGAGGGGTTTAATTGTTCAGTAAGAACGTTACTGACGCGTGGTTTATTTTCAATTACTATTGTAGTTTTACCCGCAAACTCAATTATTCCATCATATCTCGCATCTCGTTCACTGGGCTCTATTATAATATGCTTTGTGTCTAAGGGCTCATTAGTTATTAATACAGAAATGAGGTTTTCTGTTGAAATAATTGGATTTGATTTTTGAGTATGAATACTTGTTTCTAATCCAAGTAACTCTATAATAGATATTTCTTTTTCATCTCCGGATATTTCTTGTTGGCTTCTACAGTAGTCGATGAAGGCATAAAGGGAATGACTTGAGTGTTTTAGCAAGAGTAGGAAGCCACGAGTTAGTTGATCTTCATGGTTACTTGCTTTACTTTCATAACTGTTAAGAAGGTTCATCCTATCCATTGAGCATACCTATATTCTTAAATTTACTAGTATCTTCTTTTGAAGGATTGCAAGGTGTTGACTCTAATAATGTTAGCATAAGTAGTAACATAATTTATATTTTTTGATATTTGCCAGATTTACAAGTTTGACAAGTTGAAAATCCTTTGCGGCAATAAACACATACAATTTTCCCACATTTATTGCACTTTAGCAAACTGTTATTAGCCAATCCTTTTTTATCACAATTTGGGCACTGCATTACGTTCTCCTTTAATTAAAAGTCTTTAATCTACTTAATTTAGTTGAATTATTGAGTCAACTATTTTGAAGAATAAATATTTGTATCTTTTTAATTTCCTGAAATTGCGACTCCCTGAAAGAAAATTCAGGATTTGAATAAATATATAAGTAAGTTTCCATAAGGTAAATTCTGTCACATTGTGTTTTTTTTTACCAACGAACATTATTCTTCTAGACCAATCTAGAAAAAACAATCTGCCACAATTAACTATTAATATCAAGGGATTACCCGAACAAAAGAAAAAATTACA
>CAYGTU010000204.1:0-5215 GCA_964352945.1 uncultured Bacteriovoracaceae bacterium | reverse complement strand
GAAACAAGCCTTGGCTTCTTCGAGCTGATGCAGAAAAATTTCTTGGAAAAGTTAAAGAGAAATTTAAGTTAAATAAAGATTTTGCAGATGAGTTTGGACAAGCTCTTGTTGCTGGAAAAGGAAAAAACATTACAAATGCAGGTCAGATGGTGACAAATCCTAGATTTTACTTCCACCAGCTTACACAAAACATGAAATACAGTACTAACCTGATGTTTCCAAAAACTTTCTTTAAATCTTTAACTAAAGGGAAGTTTACAGGGTTTATTTCAAAATATGGTGATGCAATTGATGAGATGAATAAACTTAGAACTAAGCTTGTGCGCGATAGAGTTATTTTAATTCAAAATGTAATGAAGCATCTTGATACTGTTGAAGAATTAAGTAAACGTGCACCAGAACTACTAAAGAAAGATCATGATGGAGCTTTTGATTTCTTCCAATCACTTCTTTCAGAAAAAGAACTTAGAGTACTGGATGAGATAACAATGTCTGCACCTATTGGATCGCAAACTAAGAAGTTAGCTAAAGTATTTAGACAAGCAAATTATATACAAGAAGTTATGACTTCCCTTCATGGAATTAAGTCGGGTGTGCGCTATGGTTATAAGTTCTTATATCCAAATCTTTATGATCCTGAAGTTGAGGATTTAATAACTAAAGAATTTGCTCAAAACAACAAGATGTTTTTAACAAAAGATCCTTTATTGCTGAAGAAAGATTCTTGGTGGGAAAATCAAGCAAAAATGATGCTTGAAACTCAAGAAGGTTTATTTCAAAAAGGGGTTGATAAAGCAGCAACAGACTTAGAAGATCTGAGAGGTTTCTATGAAGGAATTCTCTTAAGAGAAGGGGCAACTATTAAAGATATGGAAGCAGATGTTAGAATTCTTAATAGAGAAGTTCCAGTAGATGCAGGAGATGAAGCAATTGAAAAAATATCAGAGAAAGAAATAAGAAGTAATCTTGATGATCAGTTATATTTAAACTTTGATGAGTAAGCCCAAAAAGGCTTACTCATTTTCTAAAAAGGTTTATAAGTTGCTAAAAGCATTAAGCTAATAAAAAGAGCAATATTAATTCCAAAATACCATTTATTGTATTGAGGTTTAAATGTTCTAAGAATTGGCAGTACCACTGTTACTATTAGACCAAGAATATATTTTGCAATTAACCAATAGGGAAGAGCAAGTCCTAAAGTGAAGGCCAATCTTTTTGAAAGATAATATCCGGAAGTAAAGCTGAGTAATGCTCCAAAAACATGGAAGCCTCTTAACAGTTTAGAGTCTCTCACGTCAGAGTAATACCAAAGAGAAGTTGCGATCAGAATAAAAAATATAGCAAGATAATGAAATGCTCTAAAGTCATAATAAATCATAGTATCCTCAATTTTTTAATTACTCTTCAAGATTAACACAGGAAGATTCTGTTGGGCAAATTTCAAGTCCTTCAGTACTTACCTCAGATTGTATTTCAATAAGATCTTCTTTCATATCATTTGATTCAAAGCTCTCTGTATAACTTTTCCAAAAGGATTTAATTTCATCTTGATAGGGATTTACAATATAGCTAGGATCGTAATCACCATCACGGTATTTCATATAGAGAGTAGCTCCCCATAAATTATTCATGAAATAGATTCCAAAAACTGAACTAAAGATAATTGAATTGTTTATATTATTAGCAAATTTTTGTTCATCTCCAGTTAATTTCTGGCTAATCTTACCTAAAGTTTTACTATCGCCTAACTTTAATACTCTATTGAGATATCCTTCAGTTTTTCCAGCAACAGACTTGGTTAATATCATTCTCATATAACTAGAAATTGAAAACATGGCAAAATGCTCAACTTCGGTCATTGCTGAAAATCCCACATAGGGATCAACTAATTCATTTCCAAATCGAAACATTAATTTTTGAACACCAGTATAAGCATGGGCCGTTAAAAAACCGCCAAGACCAAAATATGTAGATAGGGTAAGCATATTTTTTATATGTAGTTTAGCTGTTTTTAAATACTCTTTAGTTATATGACCTGATTTTAAACTAGCATTGGCAATTTTTTCAGCAGAGTCTTCAATAATAGGTTCCATTTTATTAAAATGCTTATTTAGTTTTGCATTTACCTTTGAAAAAGTTTTTGTAAAACCTGTATTGATTGAACTTTTTAATTGATTAATTTTACCTTCTGGAACAATTCCTCTTCTAATTAACTCTTGATAGTATCGAGGAGTTTTTGATGTTAATAGGGTTACCTCTGCATCGAGTATTAATCCTGCTAACATATCAATGGTATATATAGGAGCATTTGTCATTGGATCTAGTATTAATCCCGTCTTATGGGCCATTGTTGTGCTTAAGCCTCCTGAAGCGATATTTGAACTAAATTCCTTTATTAAATTGGGTTCATTTACAAATTTTCTAAAAAATTTTGATTTCTCAAATGCATCTTTTAAGATGGGTGCTCGAGCAAACCATTTTTTTGATATTACTAGATAAGCTTCTAGTTCTTCCGGATAGAGAATTCTATGTTTGATGCCTAATTGTATTTCTTTGGGTAAGTCTGAATATTTAGAATTATATTTTTCGGCTAATTCACTGGCCTGTTTCCAGGTAATTACAGGCCTAAAATGTTCACTGCATACGGTATTAGCGTATGCAGTGATTTTCAAGATAAATATTAGAGCTAATAATATTTTTAAAATTTTATACCTTTATATTAACAATCACCTGGTTGTAAGGACCAGTGAAAAACACCACCACATTGAGTAGTACCTTTTTTAGAAGCTAACTCTCTGATAGAGAAACAAGCTTCTTTTTTTGTTCTATTAGTAACGTGCTCGTGATTTTTAACTAAAGCTTCAGATAATTCATCTGAATCCAATTTCTTTCCTGCTTTTGCAGCTGCATCAGCATCTATTGCTGTTCTATGACTTATTTCTGCAAAGTTTGCATTAACATCTGTACCAGTAATTTTAGAACATCCACCATTACCTAAGAATGGTTGACCTGTTTGTCTTTCAATTAACATACCATTTTCAAGTATGTCGTCTGCATATTTTTGAAGTAATGCTTTACTTGAAGCATCAGTTTCTTTGATAATTTGAATTTTAAATTGCTTAGCTGAAGCAATATTGTTTTGAAGCATAGTCTCAGCTACTTCGTCACCAAAGTTTGTTTTAACTTCTTTGTAAGCAAATTGAAGTTTTTTACTTGCTTCATCGCTTAAACCTGTAACGAATTTTTGATCAATAACAACTTTTTGAAGACCAACTGACTTGAATTCAACTCTTGCCCCTAAACCAGCATAGTCTTGAAGTGAATCAACAGCAGCTTTTCTAAATGTGGTATTAAATCCAAGGAAATTATCAGCTTTCGATAAAATGTCAGCTAGAACTTTGTCGTATTTTTGACCTAATTCTTTTTCTGCATCGTCTAAACTTTTCCATGCACTTGGGTTAACATCTTCAGGAATACCATATTTATGTGGATTAACCTTCATGTCTGCAAGTACTTTTCTTTCTGTTTTTACAACTAAATCATCAATGCTAGTAGCACCTTTTTTAGAAAGGTAAGCAGCAACGTTGTCTGAAGTTCTAACAGCAGATTCGATAAAATTTGAAAAAATACTACCAAAGCCTGCTATTTTTCTAGACTGATAACCTGTAGTGGCACAGCCTTGTAGCAGTAGGGTAAGTACTGTAAGTAATGTAATCTTTCTCATTATTAGCTCCTTAAATAGATGAGTATTATTCGTCTTCATAAGCTTTTCGGGTAAAAAAACGATTAACTTTAAGGAAAATTCGAATAATTAATGCCCGTAAGTACACGAAAATACAGAGTTCTCTTAGCGGTTATTCGTCTTTTTTACCCATTAGATTCTTTTTTCAATTTTCAGGTAAAATATCAATTAATGAAAAAATCTTTAATTTTGATTCTATTTATTTCTCTTTCAGGATTTTCTGAAGAAAAAGCCAGAAACGATGATTTGAGAGGGACTAAATTAACATTTGCTATAATCCAATCAGAAAATTCAATTTCACTCAAGTCTGATAATGGCAGTTATTTTTTTGATAAAGACCATAAAGAAAACTTCAGACTTACGACAGAACTGGCAAAAGAATTTGAGGTAGAATTCAGCTCACTATTTTTGAGTTTTAAATATGAACTTGAAAAGTCTAAAGAGGAATGTAAATTAAAAACAGTACTTCATTTCTTAGGCGAAGTTTATACATTTTGCGATACGGATCAAATCCGGACAAAAACACTCCAGTTGTTTATTGCAAAACTTAATAAATATCTAAAATAACTAGTAAAGTCATTTCAATATATACGATATAATTAAATTTTTAAGACCTATCTAAAGTTAAAAAGAGGCTATATGAATTTTAAAAAGTTTACCCTGTTAATGATCTTATCTATTTTGTGTGCTCAGACATATTCATCTTCTGTTTGGAGCAAACTTATTCCAAAAAATGCTTCCCTTTCACGTGAAGCCATTTTGGGAGGATTATTAAAAGGTATGTTAGAAAAAGTACACTTTTCAAAAAAAGTTCTAGATAAAGATGTCTCTGAAAAAGCTTTTAAAGAATTCATTGATAGAATTGATTATGGAAAACAATTTTTATTAAAAGAAGATTTAAAAGAATTAGAAAAATATAAGTTTACAATGCACGAGCAACTTATAGACGGGAATCTTCAAATTCTAAATTCCTCAAAAAAGATATTAGATAAAAGAATTAAAGAGATTAAATCTTATGCTCAAACTCTTTTAAGTAAACCACTTGATTACTCTAAAGATGAGGAACTTCAGACAGATTCTAAAAAGAGAGAGTTTCTTTCAAACATGAATGACTTAAAAGATCTATGGAGAAGAAACCTAAAGTATGAGGTAATGAGAAGGTTTACTGGACTTCAAGAAGATCAAGATGGAACTAGTCGTAAAGCAAAAGACAAAGCAAAAAAAGCGAAGAGAAAAGGTGAGAAGATAAAAGTTGAAAAGAAGAAATCTGAAAAAGAATTATGGACAGAGGCTAGAACAAAAGTATCTGAGTCATACCAAAAAATATTTAAAAGAATTTTAGAAGAGAAAAGGACTGATCAGCTGGATGATTTTTATAACTCAATTGCAAGAATTTATGATCCCCATACAAATTACTTACCGCCTGAAGAAAAAGAAGATTTTGATATTGATATGAGTGGAAAACTACAAGGT
>CAYGTU010000203.1:0-5216 GCA_964352945.1 uncultured Bacteriovoracaceae bacterium | reverse complement strand
ATATTAACACATCAGAAATTTTTCTAAGTTATTTGAAAGACTTAGATCGTGATGAGAATATTTTCTCTGCAACTTATTCTCAGAGATTAACTGATTTATGGTATTTAAAATCATCTGTTAGAACTATAAGAGCTAAAGAAAATGATAATATTGGTTTATCAAATTTAGATAATCTTCAGGAATATAAAGTAAATATCGAAAGAAGGTTTTAATGAGTATTAAGAAAAATAAGCCAAAACAGGAAAGATCAAAGTTTACAGTAGATTCAATTATTGAGGCTTCGGTTAGAATAATCAATGGTGATGTAAAAGGAACTCTCACAACTAATAAAATTGCTGAAGTTGCAGGAGTTAGCGTTGGATCTCTTTATCAATACTTTAAAAATAAAGAAAGTATCATTGAAGAATTAGTTACAAAAAAAATGTTATCTAGTTTGGAGAATTTTTTTAATAAAGTAGATGAAAATAAAGGGATTCAAACCAGTGAAGAATTTTTAGATACACTTGTTAGATCACAATTTGATACTTGGAAGGAAAAAACTGCAGTTTCAAGAACACTGATGAAATATGCCCCAAAGGTAATTGATTTTAGTTACTTTTTAAATAACGATAAAAAAATAATAGAATTTCTAAAAATTAGAATTGAGAAACTTCAAGTTAACGATATTAGAGAAGAGAATCTTGACTACTCACTGAAACTTGCTAGTCAGCTTTTACGAACTTCAATCTATACTTATTTCTATGATCCAGATTCTTATGATTATGATATATGGGTGGAAGAGACAACTTTAGCTTTAAAAAAATATTTATTGAAATAAAAAAAGGCCCTTGAAAGGGCCTTTTTATTATAAGTAAGTCTGGAGTAATAAACTATTAATTGTTGTGTGATACTTATCAATATCATTATTGATTTCTTTGTGTTCAACACTTTCGTTCTGGTGATTAAAGCCTCTTCCATATATATAAATATCAAATAGCTCAGTTAAGTTTTCACCAGTAATATTTTCAAGTTCACTTTTAAATGTATCTGTTGAAACTGAAGTATAAACATATTTATCTTTAAAATTTCTTAAAAATAATTTTAAACCACCTAGAGATTCAAGTTTTGCATCGATATAAGACATAAAACGTGCACCTTTACTGTAAGCATCTCTATCAGTTGTTCTTTCATAACTTGAATGTCCTGCCATTCTTGAACTTGAAAAACCAATTGATCTTGATCGGCTATAACCACCATCTCTCCAGCTAGCAGTAGCTTCATCAATCCATCCAGCATTTCCATTAACTGGCATTACGCCTCTAGCATAATAGCTGTGAGTTAATTCATGCCCTAAAGCATATTCAGAGGTCATTGTAGCTCCACAATACTCCATACCACCAGACCCAGCATTATAAATCATTACTGCTTGGTGCGGCCATGGACCATATGAATTCTCTAATTCTCTTAAGATTGTTTTAGTATTATTTGTAATTCTCTCTAGTCTTGAGCTACTTGCAGGGTCAGCGTAGACTGTAATCGCTAGGTTTCTTCCATCAACTGATTGGTAGTATGAGTTTACATAGTCAAATCTCCCTTCATAAGCAGTATGGAAGTAGAAACTCGAAGTTGTAAAATAACTTGGATACTTAACTATATAACCATTAACTTTGCTTGAAACAGTTCCGTTAGTAAATACAAACTGACGCTTTGGAAAATTTAAATAAGTCACATCAAGAGTCATCTGATAATGATCATATTCTAAGTTTGTTGGTAAATATTGTTCTAAATATTTTCTATCTGTTAAGTCACTCATCCAAAAAGCAGATGAAACTCCATTTGTATCGAATAAAACGTTTGTGCTTACTCTATTGATGATATCAATTACAAATTGACCTTGAGTAGTTGGTACGTTTATGGCCCTTACTTGCGAAGTTGTACCAGGAAGATTAATTGTAAGTAAGCTTACAGGTCTTCCATTTACTGCAACATAAGTAGGATTTTCTTTAATGTCTAAAATGATATTTCCAGGCTCATATTGATTAAGATTAATTCTTGTTCTTGCAGTAACTGATCTTGATGCGTAATCATATTGAAGTGCAGTTTGGACATTGTTAAAATCTACAAACACATAGCTTCTTCCATTTTCATGGATATTATTCGGTCTATTAGTGTAGTCATTTGCTGATACCATTGTTGTGATCAGTAAAATTAGTAAGCTCAAAGTTTTCATTTTATATCCTTTTTTATTAAGTAGACTAATACTATTAAACCTGAGTAATATGATAAACTAGAATCTTTTTAAGTAAGTAAATGTAAGATAAGTTATGGAAAATAAACCAAGAAAATTCCCCAAGCAAAGACGAGCACAAGATCGTGTGGACATGATTCTAGACACTTCTATTGGTATTATCGAATCAGAAGGATTTGAAAAATTAAATACTAATTATATTGCAGAGCGTAGTGGGATCAGTGTAGGCTCAATTTATCAGTATTTTCCAAATAAAGAATCCATCGTTTCAAGCCTTATTGAAAAACACTATGAAGATAGAATGCATCTTTTAAACGAAAAAGTATTCACCCTGAGGCGTAAAAGTGTAGAAGCAGTTGTTGATGGATTAATAAGAACATTGTTTGAATCCCATAAAAAACACCCAAAATTAGAGCAAATTTTACAAAGTAAAAAACGACAATTAGGTAATGAAGTTCGTGAAAAGATGCTAGATGAAAATTTAATGAAACTCTTAGAAAAATATATGACCAAGACTATTGGTAAGTTTGATGTTAAAAATTTAAATCTAGCTTTGAAAATTCTTGCTACCTCAATTAAGTCAGTTTGTCTTGATTCACTCTATGATCATAAATACGGTAATGAAGAAGACGTTATTATCGAACTAAAAAAAATGACCTTAAGATATATCCAAAGAGATACTCATGTCTAAAAACGATGATTATGAGATTGTTTATTCAAGTGATGGAAGTCATCTAAATAAAAAAGAAAAAAAAGAAACTCCAGTAATCCCCCAAGAAACTACTTTAAGGGTAAGACTTGAAAAGAATCACCGTGGTGGTAAAACAGTAACAGTTATTTATGAGCTGCCAGATAATCAAAAATATTTTCAAAAATTAGCAAAAAAAATAAAATCAACATGTGGTTCTGGTGGGACTTACAAAAATAATTCCATAGAGATTCAGGGTGATCACAAGGAAAAAGTTAAGTTATTCTTAGAAAACCTTGGTTTTAAAGTTATCTTTAGTGGTGCTTAATTTAAATCAATTACTCTGTATTTTTTAGGGCCATTTTCAAAATCTACTTCAAATTCGTCATCTTTATGTAGATGAATCATATAACTAGCGAGAAGAGAATTCTCTCCTATCATCATATATTTTTGAGTGTGATGATCTATAAAATAAGAATTATTAATAGGTAATATTAAATAATGGGTGACGATTGAATTTGTTGATAGTGATACGAGAGAGCCTACTTGAATCTCATTGCTTTCACCAAATTCAATATCTTTTAAAGAAGCTAGATCAAGTTTTGAGTTAAGGACTATTTTTTCATTTTGAGAAACTTCAATTGAATTCTGTATCTGTGCTCTAAGTTTTTCAATAAGTATACTTTTAGATATCATGATGTAATTTCTTTGATAATTTTCTCTTTTGATGATTGTAGTATTTTTTCAGAAAGTTTCTGATCTTTAATCATCCTTGAAAGCATAACTGCCCCAAGGCTCATGGACATATAACTGAAGAAATCTTCTTCACTAAAGTTTTTACCAGAGCTCTTGTTTATTTCCTGAACATCTTGTTCGATTGTTTTATAAAAATTATGTAGATAATACTCAACTTCACCTTTAACTTCATCTGAACATCGAGATAAATCTGAGGCCATTGCGGCCATGGGGCATCCATTTTCGATATCTTTAGAATGCTCAACACTTAGGTAGTATTCTAAAATTTTAGCAATGCGAGCATGACCATGATCACCTTTAGAAACCTCTAACAGTTTACTCATGATAGTTTTCAGGCTGTTTTTTAACGAAATTTTGACTAAATCTTCTTTTGAATTGAAATGTGAATAAAAACCACCGACAGTTAATCCAATTTCACTCATTATTTTTTTTATACCACTCGATTCTATCCCCTTTAATTTAAAAAGAGATTCAGCGGTTTCTATAATAAGGTTTCTAGTTTGACTTTTTTTTGTCTTTTTTATGCTCATCGAAATTCCAATTATGTAATATTATGAGTATAATACGACATAGGCAATTAGCAAAGAAGTGTTGTAGGTGGATGTAGATAAGCGAAATTTTTTAAGATTAATTAACAAGATCAAGAAGAATACTGCTAATTTAGTAAAAGATGGTATTTTGACTGCTCTTAATACCACTCATTCTATTCTTCCTGCTTCAGCAATTGAGGCCATTGAGCTTCTTATTACTAGCCCAAGGCGTTATAAAAAATCTTCTAAACAACTTGAAACTCAAGATAGAGGCCGAGTCTTTTATATTGATGTAAAAGGCAAAAATGTTAAGGCCTGGAAGTGGGGAGAGTCAAATAAAACAATACTTCTTCTTCATGGTTGGGCCGCGAGTGGAATTCAACTTTATAAATTTATTGAACCTCTTGTTAATTGTGGCTTTAAGGTTGTGACCATAGATTGTGTGGGCCATGGTGAGTCAGATGGAAGACGATCTAATTTTCTTTATTTCTATGAATCAATTAGATATCTAGAAGAATTACTGGGGCCGTTCTATGGAGTTGTGGCCCATTCTTTAGGGGCGAGCGCCTGCTTTTCTTATTATTCCAATCAAGAAAATCATCGTACAAAATTAATGTTGATAGCCCCGGGATTTGATTTGCTTCATATTTTTTATCAAGCTGCTAATTCTTTTGGTTTAAGTAGTGATATTTTAGATCAAGTGATAGAGAGAATTGAGCTAAGATTCTCTAAGAAACTAGCAGATTTAACACCTATGAATTTTGTTACAAAGTCTACTTCAGAAATTTTGTTTGTTCATGATGAAGAAGATCAATCTGTGCTTTTAAAACAAAATGAGAGTATCTATACAAAGATTAAAAATGCTCAGCTATACAAGACAACAGGGCTCGGACATATTCGAATTCTAAAAAATGATCAAGTAATCCAAAAAGCATTAACTTTTTTCACAGCATAATTAAATTTTCTTTGATAATATTTAATTATGAAAATAAATATTTTACTCCTTGTATTATTA
>CAYGTU010000202.1:0-5221 GCA_964352945.1 uncultured Bacteriovoracaceae bacterium | reverse complement strand
TACATAAATATCTGATTCAACTTCATTGGCAACATGATTCAATCGTACAATGGGTGTGTTTCCAATGACGTCAAGAATAGTTTGATTAAATTTTTTCATTTTTCCTCTAGTTTTTAAGTAAGTTCCAATCACTTATCAGTGATTCAACATGTTCAAGTGGACTTTCTCCTATTGCTTCTTTAAATTCTAAAATTTTTGAATAATAGGGGGAGAGTTTAGTTTTTAATTTATCTTCTTTTTCAATAATATTATTTTTTAAATTATCTTGCTCTTTATTAAGCACATCAGTACTTTTCCAATGATGACTTTGGCATTTGTTTATGGCCATATAGGTATCTTCATGGAGAAAACTTTTTGCATGACCTTGTAATTCGATTGCTTCTTCAATTTTATTCTGTTCTACACTTGTAATCATAAACCAATTTGAAAAAGTTTTATTTTGAAATTTTTCCTGAAGCTTTAAGGCTTCAAGGAAGATGGACTTTGAAGCATAAATAGAGATGACTGCATCAATAAACTCATCAATAAAACTTGCCCCAGTAACTTTCTGTAAATACCCGAGAAGCTTTTTTACCCCAGTCGTTACAATCATCGTCATAAACTTTTTGGTACGAGAGTCACTATTGGAAACCTTCTTTCCAAGGTAATTAAAAATATCAATAAAGGATTGATCAAAAAAAGCATTTATTTTATTAATACTTTCTAGAAAATCTAAGAAATGAGATCCAGGGGGAGTGTCTAAAATAATAGAAGTGTACTTACCTGATTTGTATCTTTCATTTACTTCAATTACAGATAAAATTTCGTTTAGCCCACCATAAGGACGAGAAAGAACCTTTAAAATTCTATTACTTTGAAAACTGGGATTATGGGTAATTTCAGAAATCCTTTTCATGGAGTTCTGCGGATTCATCAAAAGAGCATCAAAGGTATTATGAAATTCAATTCCTTCAAGAGAGTTAATCTCTACAATTTCACCAGAATCACTTTCTTCTAATTTAAGTAATTCTTTTAATCTTTTTGATGGATCAATTGTTACGAGTAAAACTTTTTCACCAGTATTGGCCAAATGAATCGCACGCGAGGTTGCCAGTGTCGTTTTACCAACGCCACCAGTTCCGCCAAAAATTTCAAATTGCTTTGCATTTGGATACATATATTCCTAATTTCGAGCCCTTAGGCTAGCTATTTATACTAAATTATTCACTGAAGGTAAAAGGTCTTTTGTAACTTGAAGGGGATCATTACTATTGATATGTGGAATATGGGACTTTATATTTTTCTCAAAACTCAGCTTTATCGAGTTTTCATTTTCAATTTTTTGCTTAAGAAAAAGAGGGATTTCATCTGAATTTATCCCTTCAATGAGAGAAATCATATCATTACAGCATATTAAGATATCTGTTTTATGAATGCTATTTATGGATTTTTCGAGCTCACAAGCTTCATGGCAGGCCATCTGAGTTGGAAGAGTAACAATGATTACTTGTAGAAAATTTTCGCCATACATTAAATTCAGCATTTTTGTAGCGTCATTAAAAATAACGCCAGACTGGAATATATCTCTAAAATTGTAAGTCGACTCCAGCATAGTAATAGCGTGACCAGAAGAGGGTGAATCTAATACTACTATTGCTTCAGGATTATCATTGAGGAATTGAAGGATTGAACCAAGATAAATTAAATAATTAAATCCAGGGATCATATTTACTAGAGCTTTAAAGAAAGTTGTATCTGTAATCCATTTTGAAATGATGGTGCTACCAAGTTTCTTTGCAATATATTCATTAGCACAAACAGAAAGTTCAAGATCGAGAGTTTTTAATCCTAAATTTTTTGCGAGCTTGATATTGTGGTTTAATTTATTGGTATTTTCTTGAAGTGAGTGGGTAGAAAAGCTGCAGTAGTAAGCATCTTTTCCTTTTTCTTGTAAATTTTTTGTAAATGCTTGGGATAGAGTAGTTTTACCAACTCCACCTTTTCCAGTGAAAATGTAGAATCTTCTAAAAAGAGACATTTTAAAAAGTGTACATAGAAGTAATTAGTAGCTTCATATAACTACCATTTACTGCGGCTTGATCATCTTGTTTAACTTTAAATGGATTAAAGTACATTAATAGAACACCAATATTATATTTTTCGTTAAGATCTAATTCAGCACCAACACCAGCTTGCCAACCAAAAACAAATTTACCGTCACTTGATTCTGACTTTCCATCTGATCTTCGCTCCATAGTTGGATAGTAAAAACCTAATCCACCAGCAGCATAAGGAGAAAATTGATCAAAGTTAAAAAGCTTTGATTTGATATTCATATTTAAACTAGCAAGATCTACTTCTTCACCATTTAAAGTATGGTTACTGATATGGGCATTAATTAGTAAATCAAATGAATAACTAGCAGCATAGTCATAAAAGAAATCTAAAGTGATATCATCAGATCCACTATTATCAAATTTTCCATATAGAAAAGTTTGTCCAACACCAACACCAATTTGGTGTTTTCTAATCTTGCCTGCCGAAATAGGTGATTGTGGTGTAATTTCTGCGATAGTTTCTTTAGCTGAAACTGAATTATCAGATTTAGCTTCAGCCGCAAAAACATTTTGGCTAAAAACAATAAACCCCATGCTAAGCATGAGGTTCATTATATTTTTAATAGATTTTTTAATTTCTAAACTTCTCACTGTAACTAAATCTTAGTTTAAAGTGTTTAAGTTTTCAACTGCAGATGCAGAGTTTTGACTGTTAATAAATGCATTAAATTCAGTAGTAGTTGCAGCAGTTTTTGGAGCTTCTACAGCTGGAGTATTTAAGTTAAGCTTTAACTCTAAACCTTTAATGTATCCAGTTAAAGTACCTTCTTCAGCACGGATAACTCTCTTAAGTAACTCAGTATCACCTGGCTTTGTAGACTTTCTTTCTTGATCGAATAAAAGTTGGATTTGAGTCATGTAAGTAATGTCATTCTTAGTCTTGTTATCAATAACTTGAATCTCATGACCTTCTCTGATAATTTGAGAAATTTCCTCAAGTGTTACATAACAGCTTTGGAATGTGTCATAAAGTTTTCTGTTTTGGTACCTTTTAATGATTCTTACGTCTTTCATTTGGATTCCCTTTCCTTCTTATTAAGTTTATATTTTTTGTTTAGTTCAACTAACTATCTTAAGTTGTAAAACCTTTATTTCTTTTGCTGAACTGCATTCTGGCGTATATGTACAAAACTTTAAACCTTATAGCAACCCACTAAGTCAAAAAAAGATTGAAAACCAATAAAATCATGTACTTAGAGGAAAGGTAAAATTGTAATTAATGCATAGTGTTAAACTGTTTTCTTTAATAATATCTAGAGTAGGAGAGATTTTCCCTTTTTATAATAAATAAATAGAAGTTTCAGCTTTTACTTCTAATTCCGATAGGAACTCTAGTCACATGAAAGTGGCCTGAGTTGAGAATAAGAAGGATTTTATGAAGCTTATTTTTGCATTTATACTAATAATTTTCGGAGTATTTTCTTGCTCTGAACCAAGAGTAAAGCAAAATAAAGAAATTCAAATCGATATCGAATCAGAAGTCTCTTCAAAAGAGCAAAATGAATCTCTTGATAGTAAATTAGCAGCTTTAGTCAAGAGCGCAAAGGCTAATGGTAATAAAGCTATTGATTACTTATCAACAGATTTATTTCTTAAAGCGAGTAACGCTCAATTAGATGGTGATCATGAACTTGCAAAAATTATTTTTAAGCATTTAATTGATTTGGTTCCAAATGATGATTTTATTAAAACTAAATACTCTGTGTCATTAATAAGCACTGGAGATTTAAAATCTTCTGAAGTTCACCTTAAAGAAATTTATAAAAATTCTAAAGAGAAAAACACTAGAGTTGGGCTTGTACTCGCTGGAGTTTACTCGACTCTTGGAAAAATCAAATCTGCTAGATCTGTTTATAACAAAGTTTTAAAAAGAGAACCAAGTAACGAAGATGCGTGTATCTTTTTAAGTAAATCTTATTTCGTGGATAATAAATTTGAAGAGTCAAAAAAGATACTTACTAGCTGTCAGAAAAAAAATAAGAAGAATCCAATCTATTCCTACTACATAGGAAAACTTTATATTGATAAAGGAAATCTTCCGAAAGCAGAATATTATTTCAATCAAGCTTTAAAAATTGATGGTGAATTTTCAAAGGCCATTCTAGCTGTGGGTTTAATTAATGAAGAAAAGGGTAAGAATAGAGTAGCCATTAAGTTGTATAAAAAACACATACAGAAAGAACCGAATGATACCCTTATTTTGAATAGATTAGTGCAAGTACTCTTTATAGAAGAGAAATTTACTGAAATTGTTCAATATGCTGAAAGATTAACTGATCTTAGGCCAGATGATTTAAATCTAAAAGTTAAACTGGGTATTCTTTATACAGATTCTAAGGACTACGATAAAGCGATTTCAGTGTTTAAGGACTTGTTAGAAATTGCGCCCGACTCAGATAAATTAAATTACTATTTAGGTGCGATTTACCAAGAAAAAGATGAGTTTGATACTTCAATTGATCATTTTTCAAAAATTGATGATACTAGCGCTCTTTTTCATGATAGTTCTATTCAAATTGCTAACATGCTTTCTGCTTTAGCAATAAGATCAAAAGACTCAGAAAGTTTTAAATCAATACATGCTCGCTTTGATGAATTCACCTCTGATAAAAAAGAAAAAGATAAGACCTTACTCTTAGAGATGAGTGTGGTTAGGTCTAGTTACTTTGATAAATTAGGTCAATACACTGAAGCAATTAGTGAATTAGAAAAAATTTCTCAAATGGCAACCTTTACAGAAAAACATCGTTACTTTTTAGCTTCTATCTATGATCGTAATAAAGATTTTACGAACTCAGATAAAATTCTCTTAGATATTTTAGAAAAATCGCCAAAAGATGCAAATGCACTTAATTTTTTGGGTTACTCTTACTTAGAAAGAGGGGTAAAACTAGATGATGCTTTTAATTTAATATCAAAAGCAGTAAAAATTAAACCTAAAGACGGTTATATTAGAGATTCTCTAGGCTGGTATTATTTTAAAACAGGAAAAATCGACAAAGCGTTAAAAGAAATTACTCATGCTAGAAAATTAGTTAAAAATGATACAACGATCAATAAACATTTAGCTCTTATCTATTTTGAGATGAAAAAATTAGCAAAGGCTAAGGAATACGTTTTTAAAG
>CAYGTU010000201.1:0-5257 GCA_964352945.1 uncultured Bacteriovoracaceae bacterium | reverse complement strand
CATATAAAGGATTAAAGGAGTTTAAGTTTCGTGAGCGGCTATGAATTTAAATTTCCTTATTTAGCTATCTTGGGTATTGTTTGTGCCTTGTTTTGGGCTATAGACTTTTCAAAAGTATTTAAATCGCTAACCCTCGAGTTGTCTGTTTTAGGAAAGCCAACCAATGATTTTAAAAGATTATCTGTACTTGCATTGGGTGTTGGGGGTTGGATTCTTATAAGCATTTCATTGATGCAACCTAGGATGGCCATTGGATTTCAGAAATCAAGTGTAAAGGTGAATGATATTTTCTTTGTCTTTGATGTCTCTAAATCAATGCATGCTGAAGACTTAAAGCCTAACAGGCTTGAAGTTGCAAAAAAGAAACTCCAAGAATTTGTTAAACTAAGACCAACAGACAGAATTGGAGTTGTTCTGTTCTCAGAGAAGGTTTTTACCTTATTGCCCCTTACATTTGATATAGAAGTTGTAGAAAAAGTAATTGGAGATATAAAAGTTGGGTATTTGGGGTCTGGAACAAATATTGGTGATGGTTTGGGCCTTGCAATTGCTAGGGCCGTAAAGTCAGAAACAAAAAACAAAGTAATTGTACTCTTAACTGATGGGGTTAGTACAGGTGGGTCAATTACAGAAATGCAAGCTGCTGAAGACGCAAAGAAACATGGAATTAAAATTTACACAATTGGAATTGGTAACCCTGGCGCGATGCTGCCAATAAGTAATGGTCCTTTTGGTAAGAGATATATTAAAATGCCTGGTGGATCTATCGACTTTAAAATCCTAGAAGAAATATCAAAGCTTACAGGTGGAAAACACTATATAGCTAAAAATGAAGAAGCACTACAGAGCGTACTCACTGAGATCAATAATCTGGAAAGATCTGATGTCGATGCAAGCGCTCAAGTTATTTATGAAGAGAAGTTTTTCAATTTTATGTTATTGGGAGTATTGATTTTTTTATTTTCTGAGTTTTTGAAATTATTTTGGCTTAGGGAGGTGCAATGAGTTTCCTTAATCTAGGCTATGTTTTTTATATAATTCTATTCTTTTCTCTTTTCTCGTATTTTTCTTTAAAGAAAACAAATAGATTTTTTATCTGGATCTATAATCATTGGTTTTATCAAAGAAGTAAAATTAACATATTTGCTAACTATATATTTTTAATCTCGATTCTTTTATTGCTCATCTCTTTGATGGATCTTAGAGGTCGTCCTGAGAATGTAGAAACGGATATTGGTCCAGATAAAACAGTAATCTTAATTGATGTTTCCACTAGCATGATGGTTGAGGATGTTAGACCAAGTAGATTCAAAAAAGCGATTCTATTTGCAAGGCATTTTGTTAAACATGCCATCGGTAAAGAAGTAGCAGTAATCCTTTTTTCTGATTCTCAAAAAAAACTAGTTCCTTTTACTACAGATATTGATCTTGTTGCTACGAGATTAAACTCATTAGAGGATTTTAAAATTCAAGGCGGAGGGACCAGTATTTCTAAAGCCTTGCTAAGCACAATAAATTACTTAAGAGATTCAAAAGGAAATGCTAGCGGAAGTATCGTTCTTATAACAGACGCCGAAGAAAATGAAGCAAAAGTTGATTTTGATTTTCCTAAAGATGTAAGTTTGGCAGTAGTCGGTGTTGGAACTGCTGATGGCGGAAGAATACCAATTAAAGGAGTTAATGATATTTTAATTGGATATAAGAGATTTGGTAATGAGTATATTGTTTCTAAGTTAAGTGAAAAAGGTATAAAAAGCATTGGTGAGGGAATATCAGAGTTTAATTACTGGTTATTACAGAGTTATTCACTTCCAACAGAACAAATATTGAAATTTCTTTCAAAGTCTAGAGATACTGTGAAACAAAAAAAGAAAGCAGTTATTAGAGAGGTAAAAGCTCATCTTTTACTCATTCCCGCATGTATCCTTTTTATTTTATCTATTATTTTTAAAAATATAAATCCAGTGTTTTTGCCACTATTCATCATGTTTTTTCTTATACCTAAAGGTTTTGCTGAGGAAAAAGAGAAAAAACTAACACCTGAACAATTGGAAGCATTGGAGAAAATTGAAGAAATTAAATATAAAATTTCTGATGGTGATTACCACTTTTCTGAAAAACTTAAATTAGCGTTTAATTATTTAAAACTTGGTGAAGCGGAGAAATCGATAATTCTATATGATGAGGTAACGAGCCGCAAAGACATTAAGCTAGCTGTAGGCACATATATAAATTATGCTACATCAAAGGCCATGAATAAAAAAATTGATGATGCCATAAGAGATTATTATTCAATTTATAAGTCGATTGAAAAAGTTGAAAGTGAAGATGCAGAAAAATTAAGAGAAATAATTCGTAAAAACACTTTAACTCTAATAATTCAACAAGAGCAACAAAGTGGAAAAGGTAAGAGCGAAGATAGTCAAGAAAATGAGAGTGACTCACAAGAAGAAGGTGATGAATCTCAAGAAAGTGACGGAGATCAGAAAAAGGATAAAGGCAAAAACGGAAAAGAAGATAAGAAAGATAAAGAGCAAGGTGATAAAGCTTTTGAAATGGATAATGAAGATAAAAAAGAAGAGCAAGGTGAAGGGAAAGATAAAGAGAAAAAAGAAGACCAAAAAAATGGTAATGAGCAAAAAAATAAAGACAAAAAAGAGACCAAGGGTGAAGGTAAGGAACAAAAGAAAGAGAAATTAGATGCTAGACTGAAGCAACTTTTAGATGAAGATAAAAAAACACAAGGTGATCTTTTAAATCCAAAAATTAAAGGCGAATCAGCAACTGGTAAGGAATGGTAATGAAAAACTATATATTAATTCTATTATTACAATTTAGTACATTTGTTTTTGCAGATAGTTTTACAATAGAAACAAACCCAAAACAAATAGTAAAAAATGAACAGTTTGAGATTATATTCAAAGTAGAGACTCAAAATAATACTGCCCCTGAAATTTCATTTGATCCTGTCACTCTTCAGATTTTATCAAGAGGTGGCACGATGGCATCAACAAGAACAACATATGTTAATAATCAAATGACAGTGAAGAGAGAGTTCATCACAAGTTACACCGCTATTTCCTCAAGAGCCGGCAAGGTTTTTATCAGAAATATTGAAATCAATACAGGAAGCCAAGTTCTTAAAGAGAAGACAAAATCATTTAATATCCTGAACACCAGAGTTGAACCTTCTGATGTCATTTTAGTCGCTATTCCAGATAAAACGTCTGTTTATAAAAATGAATCAATATTTGTTAATTATTACTTATTATATACAGGGGCCCTAAGACAGTATGAGAATAGAAAGTTTCCAAAGCTTAAAAATTTCACTAAAAGATCATATCAAAATAAAAGAGGGGAAGATCGCTTTGAATATAATGGGTCTTTATATAAAAGAGCGCCAGTCTTTACAGTTCAACTATTTCCACAAGAAGTTGGGAAAGCAATTGTAGACCCAATGACTATTTATGTTCAATATAGAAAGACGAGAGCAGATGAACTCATTGGTGGCTTTGGATTTGGCATTGGAAGAATGGCCTCGAAAACACTTTCTAGTGAACCAGTTGAAATTGAAGTTAAACCATTTCCAGCTGATATGCCAGCAGATTTTACAGGATTAGTAGGAAACTTAAACTATAAATTAGATATAAATAAAACCAAATTCTTAGTAAATGAACCGATTGAAATTAAATTGATTGGATCTGGAAATGTAGCATTCGAATCTTTTGATGCTCCCTCTATATATAATATTAAAGCACTTGAAGAATTTGAGAAGAATTCAGATTTAAAATTATCTGAAGATGAAAATGCAACTGAAACTACAAATTTTACATATTTACCTAGATCAACCGGAATTATTGAGGCAAAGAATTTTACTATTTCATATCTTGATCCTAATAATAATGAATATAAAAGGATATCTCTGCCTTTGCCGGAAATTACTGTTGGGGGTGGAGCAGTTACAGACAGCGGAAAAATGCTCCAAGATAATCAGCCCAAACCCAATGTGCCAAATGCCAATGTTAATCAAGTTATAGGGGAGAGATCTTTTATTGGGCCCATTTTTAGTTTCACAGATAAGTTGGGTAAGAATATCTACTGGCTTAATATTGCATTACTGGGACTAATTATAATCGGTATTTTCTTGAATTTTAAAAATCTCGATTTATTAGCTTGGATGTACAAGACTAAGTATGATAAAGAAATTAGAGTTATTAAGAAGAATGGAATTGATTATAAGGGTATACACTCAATACTCTATGATTTAGATAAAACGAAAATATCTAGTTTAGCCAAATTAGAAGGTTCAAAATTAGATAATGAAGCCAAAGAGTATTTTAAAAATGTTATTAGTTCACTAGAGTTAGGTGACTACTATGAAAATAAAAAGTTAAAAATACCTTTTAATAAAAAGCATTTTGCAACACTAAAAAGTTACTTGAATGAAACACATAAAGAATCTTAATGAAATTACTGAACCTTTTGCTATAACAATTGGCAATTTTGATGGCGTGCACCTTGGTCATCAATCATTAATTTCTGATTTAAAAAATCAAGCCACAGCTAAATCACTTAAAACTTGTGTTGTTTCTTTTTTGCCTCACCCTAAATTAGTTTTTGATCCTAATATAGAAAATTATTTAATTAACAATCAATTTGAAAAAGAAGAAATGTTAAGAAATACAGGGGTTGATTACTATATAGAGATAGTTTTCTCTAGAGATTTCTCTCAGTTGAAAGCTAGCGAGTTTGTAAATCAGATACTTCTTTCAAATAGTCATCTGAAGATGTTTCTAATGGGTTATGATTTTGTTTTTGGTTCTGACCGCAAAGGTGACTTTAAGAGTACTAGTGATTTACTCAGCGCCAAAGGAATTATAGTTAAACAAGCAAACCCTTATAAACTAAAAGAAGTTATAGTTTCTTCTTCAATAGTTAGAAATAAAATAATTAGCGGACATATAGGTGAGGCAAACAAATTTTTGGGTCGTAATTATTTTATTGAGGGGGTTGTTCTTAAGGGACAAGGTAAGGGGCGAAAGATTGGTTTTCCAACTGCTAATATTGATTACAAGATAGAGCGACTTATCCCCCAAAAAGGTGTTTATATTACATATACAGAATCCAATGGAATGAAATTTCAGTCTGTAACTAATATTGGTAATAACCCTACTTTCAATTTTGTCGACAGGCTTAGTGTTGAATCTCATATACTTGATTTTGATAAATTTATATATGGTGAATCCGTTAAAATAGA
>CAYGTU010000200.1:0-5268 GCA_964352945.1 uncultured Bacteriovoracaceae bacterium | reverse complement strand
ATTGTATATATGTTTTGTTTTTTTATATTTTTATTACTTTTAAACACAGCATTTGGGCAAGTATTAGCTCCTGTTGATACTAATACTCAAGCACCTGTTGTTGAAGCCGGTGTACCAGTTGCACCAGGAACTGAAATTCAAGCTCCAATAGTTGCACCCGTTTTTGATGTAAATTTATTTAAGAATCTAAAATTCAAAGAGAAATCGCTACCTTTAGAGTTTGAGTTATTCTTCAAACATATTTATGAATCTTCTGAATCAGAACAAGACCAAGAATACTTAGTTGAAATAAGTTTTAAATATAATTACTACTTTAACCGTATACCAAAGCCAACTAGAACACTTTTATTAAAATCAGAAATTGTGAGAAATATTTTAGAATATAAATTTGATCGCTTTAGCTCAAATTTAGATATTAATAATTTCGTAATAGATAAAGCTATTCAGAAAATTAATAAATTTAAAAGCGAATACAATGAATCATCTTTATTTGTGATTAACTCTTGTATTGGTGATTTGGCTAAATTCTATGATGAAGAAATACTTAACAACTTAAAGCTCATTAAGGGTAAATTAAATTACGCTGAAGCCATTAAAGTACAAGAGATAAATGCTAAGACTAAATATCTGAGACCGTGGTTTTACTTTTTTGATAAATTTTCACCTGGGGAATTTAATGATTTAATTTTAGATTTAGCCTTTGAAACTTTTAAAAACATTGAAACCAAAGCTTTTTTACAGTCTTACTTTGCTCCTATTGAAGTAAAAAAAGAAGAAAAGTTTTTCAATCTTCCAGCAGATCTTCCTTATCAAACATCTCTCTTTAAAATTGGGCCACAGCTAGAGGCGCCTCCTGAAGAAGCCCAGCCTATGGATTTAAATACTAACCAAATGATTGATAACCTAAATGTTGCCCCACTAGAGGCTCCCCCAGAGCAAACCATTGAACAGATTGAGCAAGAATTAGCACCAGGATATGTGCCAACAGATGCTCCTGTTCAGTAGCCAAATAAAGTGAACTTTGCTAAAACTATTGCAGATTCACCCATATCTCAAGGAATATTATGGCGCTAGGCAAAAAACCATACAAAGGGACTAGAGATTTCTTTCCAGCAGATAAGCGTAGACTTGATTTCATGTTTAACCATATGAAAACTGCAGCAGAAAAATTCTCTTATGAACCATACGATGGGCCTCTCTTAGAAGAGACGGATCTCTATCGTGCCAAATCAGGTGAAGAATTAATAAATGATCAAATCTACTCTTTTATTGATCGTGGTGAAAGAGAAGTTGCCATTAGACCTGAGATGACTCCAACTGTTGCGAGAATGGTGGCACAAATCCATAGAGAAGTTCCTAAGCCAATTAGATGGTACTCAATTCCCAACTTAATGAGATATGAAAAGCCACAGAAAGGAAGATTAAGAGAGCACTGGCAATTTAATTGCGATATTTTTGGTGCTCCTGAAAATTTAGGCGAACTAGAAATTATTCAAGTTGCTATAGAGTTAATGACTAGTTTTGGTGCAACTTCAGATATGTTTGAAATTCTTATCAATGATCGTCACATCGTTGATGATTTATTTTCTAAGACTTTAAAGTTAGATGATAAGCAGACTTACAAACTTTACAAGGTCATTGATAAAGCAAAAAAAGTTGATCAAGCTGCTTTAGACAAAATGATTTTAGAAATTATTACAGCTGAGCAAAAAGTTCTATTTGATCAATATTTAAATCTAAAAAGTTTTGATGAATTATTTAATTATTATCAGAAAAACAATTTAGGGGATAACTTAGAAAAGATAAAATCATTTTATGATAAGATTAAATTTTTAAAATTAGAAACCTTTGTTAAATACGATCCTACTATTGTTAGAGGTTTGGATTATTACACTGGTATTGTTTTTGAAATTTTTGATAAGAATCCTGAGAACAGAAGAGCGATTTGTGGTGGTGGTTCATATGCTAACCTACTTCAAATTTTTAACGAGCAACCTTTGGCCGGAGTTGGATTTGGTCTTGGTGATGTAACGCTTACCGATTTTTTACAGACTCATGGTCTTCTAAAAGATTTCTCTACAGCTACAAATAATATTTTTATTACCTATCAATCCGAAGACTGTGAAAATTTTGCAATTAATTATGCCAATTCGCTTAGAAAGGCTGGATTAAAAGTTGAGCTTTACCTAGGAACGATTAAACCCCAAAAAGCATTTCCACTTGCTGAGAAAAAAGGACATTCATTTGTTGCTTTAATAGGAACAAATGAACTGAATTCCAATAAAGTCCGAGTCAAGAATTTAGTCTCTGGCAATAGTGCAGATGTAGAAGCGACAGATGCTTCAAGCTTTATAGAATTTTCAAAATAAAAGGTAAAAAAATGGAATTAGATAAAACGTATAATTATATCGAGATTGAAAAAAAATGGTACGAGTTATGGTCTCAGAGTGGAGCCTTTAGGCCAAAAGCGGGCAAAGCAAACAAAACCTACACTATTGTTATGCCTCCTCCCAACGTTACGGGACGATTACATATGGGACATGCTCTAGATAATACCTGCCAAGATGTTCTTATCAGATTTAAAAGAATGAAAGGTTTTGAGGCTCTTTGGATTCCTGGTCAAGATCATGCCGGAATTGCAACTCAAGCAAAAGTAGAAGAGTTAATTTATAAAGAAGAAAAACTAACTAAGCATGACCTTGGAAAAGAAAAATTTCTAGAACGAGTTTGGAAATGGAAAGAAGAACAAGGTGGTATAATTCTAGATCAGTTAAAAAAACTTGGTGTAAGTTGTGACTGGGATTACTTTACTTTCACAATGGATGAGGTTCCAAACAAAGCTGTTCGAAAAGTATTTAAGAATCTTTATGATCAAAAACTTATTTTCCAATCAGATTATATTATTAATTGGGACCCTGTTTTACAATCAGCTATCTCTGACGCTGAAGTTGACCATAAAGAAATAAATGGAAATTTTTATCATATCAATTATAAAGTTGCTGGATCTGATACTGTCCTTGAAGTTGCGACAACAAGACCTGAAACATTATTTGGTGACACCGCAGTTGCAGTTAACCCTAATGATGAAAGATTTTCTCACCTAATAGGAAAAAAAGCTATTCTACCTATTTTAAATAAGGAAATTCCTATCATCGGCGATGAGCATGTTGATATGGAAAAAGGTACAGGATGCCTTAAGGTAACTCCAGGCCATGACTTTAACGATTTTGAAATTGGCCAAAGAGCACAACTAGAAATCATTAATATTTTAAACAAAGATGCTACCTTCAATGAAAATGCCGCTCCAATTATAGGTTTAAATATTAAGCAAGGTAGAAAAAAGACTATCGAACTTTTAAATGAAGCTGGTCTTTTAGTAGATACAAAACCACATAAGCAACAAGTGGGACACTCTCAAAGATCAGGCGCAGTTGTTGAACCCCTTGTTTCTAAACAATGGTTTTTAAATATTGATCAAATGGCCGGCAGAGCAACGACGGAAGTTGAAACAGAGAAAATGAAATTCTACCCAAAGGGTTGGGAGAATACTTATTTTTCTTATATGAGAAATCCAAGAAATTGGTGTATTTCTCGCCAGCTTTGGTGGGGACATGAAATTCCAATTTATTATTGTAATTCATGCGACAACACTTGGTGTTCTGAAGAACAACCAAAAAATTGTGATAAATGTGAATCAACTGACTTTAGACAAGATCCTGATGTACTAGATACTTGGTTTAGTTCTGGACTATGGCCACTTTCAACACTTGGTTGGCCTGATCCTGAAGTGATGAAAGAAAGAGGATTTGATAAATTCTATCCTAATCAATGTTTAGTGACAGGTTTTGATATTATTTTCTTTTGGGTCGCACGTATGATGATGATGTGTACTCACGAGACAAATCAAGCTCCATTTAGTGATGTTTATATTCACGCCATTGTTAGAGATAAAAATGGTGTAAAAATGAGTAAATCTCTAGGTAATATTATCGATCCATTAGACACGATTAGTGAATATGGTTGTGATGCACTTAGATTTACACTTTCTGCTTCTAGTGGATACAACCGAAATATAAATCTTGATGTTGAAAAAATCGAGGGATACAGAAACTTTGTAAATAAGTTATGGAATGCTTTTAGATTTATTCAACCCAACCTTGATAAAGCAACAGGAGATCTTCCAAAAGATCTTGAGCACCATGATCGATGGATTTTATCTGAACTTAATTCAGTTACGAAGTCTGTAAATTTATCTATTGAAGAATATAGACTCGATGATGCCTGTAGTACTGTTTATCAATTTGTTTATGATAAATTTTGTTCTTGGTATATTGAGCTTTCAAAATCTGTTTTAACTGGAAGTGATGAAGCAAAGGCCACTAATAGGGCCAATGTATTAAAATATACTTTTAAACAAATTTTAAAACTTCTTCATCCAGTAATTCCCTTTATAACTGAAGAGTTATGGAGTTATTTAAAAGATTCAAACGAAGACCTTTTGATTACTCAGGAATATCCTGAATACAATCAGGAATATAATTTTGAATTAGATCAAGAAAATATGAATAAATTTATTGAGATTGTGACGATGGTTAGAAACTTAAGACAAAGTGTAAACATCAAACCAAAAGAAGAAATCGAAGTTAACTTTTTTACAGATGATTCTGCTCTAGCCTCTTATTTAAATGATTCAAGGGCTGACTTAGGTTCACTTGCCAATGTAACTAAGGGTACGATTAAAGATAAATCTAATCAGAGACCTGCTAAATCTATCTTCAAAGCTACTACTCATACAGAAATATATATTCCTCTTGAAGGCGTAATTGATCTGTCTGAGCAGGTTAAGCGAATTGAAAAAGACATTGATAAAACTCAATCAGAACTTGATAAGGTTTCTAAAAAACTCGGCAATGAGAAATTTATGTCTAATGCACCGATTGAAGTGCAAAATGAAGTTCGTGAAAAAGCGGCTGGATATGAAGAAAAATTAACTTCTTTAAAAGTGAGTTTAGAGAACTTTAAGGCGTAAATGTTAAAAAAAATTCCAAGGCATATAAAGTTTTTTAGTAAAATCTTTTTACTAGAACTATTTATTTTATTTTTATTTAGAATAGTTTTCTTCATTGCCTTTAAAAGTAAACTTGGAGCAAGTGCGGAAACTTTTGATATCTTCAAAGCTTTTATTCTAGGTTTTCAGTTTGATACCGTCGTAATTTCTTATTTTATTATTATACCTTTTTTGCTTAACTCTTTAATATACACTTTAAA
>CAYGTU010000199.1:0-5360 GCA_964352945.1 uncultured Bacteriovoracaceae bacterium | reverse complement strand
AAAATATTTTTTGCTGAGCTAGCTTTCTTTGTTACTTTTTTCTTTGCTGTAGTAGTAGTTTTTTTTGCTACTTTTTTTATTGTTTTTGTTTTTTCATTTAGTAATTTTTCAACATTTTTTTGAAATTTTTCAATTTCTTTTTTTTGTTCTTTTAAGAATTTTTGTGCCGACTTTATTTCATCTTTAACAGTAGAATCAATTAATTTTTCAATTTCTTTTTTCTTTTTGTTGAATTGAGTTTGATATTTTTTTACATCTTTATCAATTAGATTACTAAGATCTGTCTGAGTATCTTTAATCATATTATGAACAGTTGATTGTAATTCTTTAATGTTTGATTCTTTGATGATGGCATCAAAATTAGTTTTTAAACTATTCCATGCATCCGTGATTGTTGTTTTATCCATTGTCATCTCCTTAACTAAGAATGATTATACTCATTAGAGTATACTGAATTAATACCATAACTAGTGCCTTTTCCCAATGACCTAGATCAATTAGCCGTTAATGAAATAAATTGGTCTTTTTTTCCTTTAATTTCAATACTTTATCTTGCTAACACTCCTTGACATAAAGCTATGATGTCGATAATCTCGGCCAAATATTATTAACCACATTTCAAAGAAAAAATTAATGAATCTACAAAATACGAAAGTCTTAGTTATTGGCGCAGGTTTAGCTGGTAGTGAGGCTAGTTTTTTCTTGGCAGAGAAGGGCGTGAAAGTCGTTTTGATTGAAAAGAAAACTCTAGAAAAAAATCCAGCCCAAAAATCAGTTAATTTTGCAGAACTTGTTTGTACCAATTCTCTAAAATCGTTAAAAGAGGATTCTGCTCATGGCTTATTAAAAATTGAAATGAATGCCTTCAATTCACTTATTTTAAATGCAGCTTCAAAACATGCAGTTCCTGCTGGAGATGCACTTGCAGTTGATAGAGAGAATTTTTCAAATGAAGTTACAAATGTTTTAAAGAGTCATCCAAATATTCAGATAATAGAAATGGATGCTGATGATCCAAATAAATTAATGCAAGAATTGGAATGTAATTATTGTATTGTTGCAACGGGACCTCTAACGAGTAAGAAGCTTGAAGATTGGATTATGAATGATGTATCCGGAGATGATTTTTATTTTTATGATGCAATAGCTCCGGTTGTAGATGCTGATACATTAGATTATTCAAAATTATATTATAAAGATCGCTGGAAAGATGAAGAAGAATCAGCTGATTATCTTAATGCTCCTTTTGATAAAGAAGAATATTATAACTTTATTAATGAATTAAAAAATAGTGAAAGAGTTCCTTCCAAAGATTTTGAAGATTTTAAATTTTTTGAATCTTGTCTACCTATAGATACAATGGCAGATAGAGGTGATGATACTCCTAGATTTTCATGTATGAAACCCAAAGGTTTAATGATGAAAAACGGAAAAGTCCCTTACGCTGTTGTTCAACTAAGAAAAGAAAACTTACTGGGAAGTGCTTTTAATTTAGTTGGATTTCAAACGAGGCTGACATACAAAGAACAAGTAAGAGTTTTTCGAATGATTCCTGGTTTTGAAAACGCATCATTTTTACATTTAGGAAGTATTCATAGGAATTCATTTTTAAATGCAAAGAAATTACTTGATTTTGATTTAAGTTCTAAAAAATATCCTAATATTTATTTTGCAGGTCAAATAACTGGAGTTGAAGGTTATACAGAATCAGCCTCTATGGGAATTTATACTGCATTTCAAATAATGAGAAAAATTGAAAATAAAGAGCCGATCGCTTTTCCAGTTGAAACTGCTATGGGAGCGCTTGTAAATTATATTATGACGGCAGTAAAGCCAGTACCATCAAGTATAAACTTTGGATTAATTCCACCTGTGCCACTTGCTAAGGGTGAGAAACGCTCTAAAGAAAGTAAAAAGAATAAAAAACTTTTTGCAAGTAAACGCGGACAAGAAGTCTTTAATGATTTTATAAATACATTAAATTAATGAGAAACCAATGTTAGGAATTTCCTTAATCATTTTAGCTTGTTTTCTTTGGGCATTAGATGCACTTATTAGGTATCCGCTTATTGAATCGGGAATCAATGCTCTCTCAATAGTATTTATCGAACATTGTATCTTAGGAATTATTGCAGCTATTTATAGTTTAAAGCATATCAAAAAAGTTCTTAAAACTCAGATGATTGATGTTTTTTATTTTTTTATGGTCGGGGGACTTGGATCGGCAATTGCGACTCTGGCCTTCACTAAAGCATTTTCAATTTTAAATCCTTCTTTAGTAATTATTTTACAAAAATTTCAACCAATCATTGCAATCAGTTTAGCGAGTATTGTTTTAAAAGAAAAAATACACCGTGATTTTTTGATGTGGGCATTTGTTTGTATGATCGGGGCTTTAGTAATTAGTTATCAAGATCTTAGAATTATTTTCAATTCAGATCTCTCTGCAAATGGACCAATGATGTTGGGATATGGTTTAGTTGCTGTATCGGTAGTGGGTTGGGCTTTTGCTACCGTTTTTGGAAAAAAGCTTTCTATGATTGGATATAATGAGAAAGAAATTTTATCGGGGAGAATCTTAACAGGACTTGCCACACTGTTTGCTATTGGTTCATTTGGAAATGTTGAATTTAATTTATCTCAGCATGTTTATACTAAAATTTCATTAATGGTACTATTATCAGGATTATTGGCTTTATATTTATATTATAAAGGGCTTAAAAGAGTTAAAGCGCGTAATACAGCACTGGCGGAGTTATTTTTTCCATTCGCAGCGGTCATAATTAATTGGATTTTTTTGGCAAAACCACTTGATTCATGGCAAATTTTAGGTGGAATAATTTTATTAACAGGGTCATGCGTTATTCAGATCAAGGATTATTAAATGAAAGTAGCAATTGGAATTGATACATTAATTGAAAAAGATAATGCCAGTCATATTTTGGAATTACTTATTCACATGTTTCCTAAGGCAAAACTTTATACTCTTTGCCATAATAGAGGAACATTTCAGGCACCGATTGAAAATTGTGTTATTACCTCAAGTTTTTTATCTAATATAGTTAAATCAAAATTTGATTTTTATCATAGAACTTCTTTAATACCTTCTGCCTGTAAAACGATTAAGATTCCTAATGATGTAGATTTATTTATTAGTCTAAGTAGTGGGTTTGCCCATTGTTTCAACGTTCCCAAAAATGTTCGTCATGTTGCTTATTTATTTGAGTATAATAAGTTTTTTAATTTAAAGACAAATTTATGGCAGAAGTTATTTCATCCTTATCTTAAAAACTTTCAAAATAAAGGCTTAAGAAATGTTAAAGAAGTTATTTATTCTTCAAAAGCACTATTGAGTTTTCTAAATGGAAATTCGAATGAAAGTATAATTTCACCAGTATTTGATATAGAAGATTTTCCTTTTGTTAAAGATGATGAGCATCCCTATGTGTTTGACCACTATATAGCAGTTTCAAATGGGGTAGAACCAAAAATTTTTAAAGAGGTTTTAGATGTTTTTGTTGAGAAAAAATTATCTCTGAAAATTGTAGGAGAAGATAAAATATATGATGAGTATAAAAAATATGAAAATTTAGAGTTTATAGGGGATCATTGCAACGGACCAATTTCTTTTAATACACATTTTGCTAAAGCAATGATCGATTTAACAGAATCTGAATTTCCCACTCACTCATTAGGTGCATTATGTAATGGAAGACCGGTTTTAGTTAAAGACACGATTATAAACAGAGAGTTTCTTAATAAAGATTTTGCCTACTATATTGGTGTTATTAATAAAGAGACACTTTCTCATTCTATAAGTTTAATTGAAGAATCTTGTGCTACATTAGATCGCAAAGCTATGAGAAGAAACGCCTTAAAGTATAATGGTCGAATTTTTAAAACGAAATTTCATAAGATTCTTGGAACAATGGATACTAGAAATTAGCACCATCAATATTTATTGTTGATATAAGATTACATTTAGAAATTGGTTCTCTCTCTCTAGTTATTAGTGAATTACTGAGTCCACCTTTTCTACTTAAGATATGTAACTCAGAGTAATCTGCTGTGCTGTAAATAAGTAAAGTTCTTCTTTTGCCATTTAATTTTTTAGTCTTAACTTTATGTAGTCTATGGCCAAAAAGACTTGTAGGTCTATTTTGAGTTTTATCACCAAAGCCTAAATTTATATCGCTTCCATTTTTTAACTTAAAGTTAAATGAATAGGGATAAACATATCTGCAATCTAAGTAACTACATTCAATATTCCCTTCGATATTTAATGGTAGATCTATAAGTATATTTGCACTTTGTAATTTATCATCACAATGATATTTTAAAACTACTGGAGAAGCATTAGCTATCAATGTTGAAAACACAAGAATGGTTATTAGTAATTTCATACATGCTCCTAAATAAGTGAAATAAAAAGATATAATTCAACTTATTAATTGTCTATTTATGAAATTTGCTCAATTTTAATAAAAAGTAATATTTATATAATTTCAATATGTTAAAACAGATTAAATACTAAGTACTTTAACTGATTTTAGCTCTCTCGCTTCGATTTCAATTCTGACTTGAGACTTGTCATCAATTTTACTTAGGGTTTTATGTAGGTTTTCACAGTCTTCTTCAATAAGATAAATTGATTCTGAAATTCTGGAACTATTTGTATAAGTTAAGGCAAAATCATCTAGTGGTGTGCAATAGAGACTAACTTCATTACCTGATTCAGTAGAAACTGTAATACTACTATAATATCGGTTAACTATTTTTGTTAGAGTAATGACTTCACTTCTATCATAAGCAAATGTGGATAAAATTGTGCCTAAGCTTAAAATAACAAATATTAATTTATTCATAAATTCTCCTCTTTTCCCTAAGTGTAATTTCTGTATGTATAAAATAGTAAGAAAAATTGAGACTTAATCACCTAATAGGATTGTTTAGTTCTTAAACACTTGTAGATTACTGATCTTGTAAAGTCTGTTATTTCAGTTACTTAGCTATGAATAATCCTCGTTTTATTGGCCTGTTTATTGCTCTTTAAGGGGCGGGGGATTGAATGCAAAGATTTGGATATATACTTTTATTATTGATTGTTAGCTTTTCGGCTTTAGGCTCAACGGAAGCTGAAGAACGAGATTTTAATGCTAAAATCACACCTCAATTTTTTCAAAAAATAATAAATCAACTTTTTCAAAACTTAGAATCAAAAAATGGACATATGGAAAAAGTTTTTTCAAATCAAACATTTGAAATAAAAAATCTTAATTTTAAAACAGAAAATGCACTAGTAAATGAACACGGTAAGCAATTATTAGGTTTAAATTTAAATGATAATAATATCTTAAAGG
>CAYGTU010000198.1:0-5402 GCA_964352945.1 uncultured Bacteriovoracaceae bacterium | reverse complement strand
TTAAGCTTAAAAATATGATTATATCAACTTTGAGATTTGGTTTAAAAGTAAAAGTAGATGATGAATCACAAGTTGTTAATCAAACAAGTCGATCTACTGAAGCACAAGAAATTGATAAGATCTTTCCTGATAGTGTGCAAGGGACTCTTTATGTTCAAAATAAAATTAACTCTGAAGCAGGTCGTGGCTGGAAAATAAAAGGAGTTCAAAAAATAATTAATCCTGAAGGTAATAGAGTCATGCTTGAAGAGGCTGATGGTTCTCTATCTCATTATGCACCTGATTCAACTATTTCAACTCTTGTCAGTTCTGTTGGTCCACTTAGAGGAGGAAATTTTAGGTTAAATAATAAAATCCAATTTATTAAAAATAATAATCAAATGGTGGAGCTAGATCTAGACACGAATGAGGAAACTATTTTAGGAAATGTTGGAACTTTTTCAGGTAGTTTTGGCTTTGAAGCTTCTAGGCATTATAAAACTGTTAGGCATTGTAAAGAGGGCTCTTATAACTCAAGTGCGTGTTATAAGCCACATAATCATAAGTATTATAGGTGTGAACAATTTCAATCAGCGTATCAAGGATTTAGAAAAATTAAACAATTCCTTCAAATTGATAGCTCTTCTTATCTTGCAACAAATAGCGATGGTGAATTATCTGTAATAAATCCTTTTTTAGGACAAGTAGAAACAAAAGCAGGTCTTTTTGATACTCCAAATATTAGAGGTCGATCTGAATATAATAATACATGTGCTTCAAATTCTTTTAATTGCGAGAGCCCCATTTTTTCAGGGAGTTTTGATAAGAAATGTGAGCTTAGAGGCGTCCCTTCTTTAATAGACATTGTAGAGACCATTTTACCACTTCCAACTTCATCAGGTTCAATGCCAAAAGCAGGAATGGATGATGGGGCCCTTGGAGTTTCAGGTTTAAATAGTCCTGCTGGAATTGTAGAGATGTCTACTGGGAAGTATCTCATTGCTGATACGGGAAATAATAAGATTCGTCTCTTTGATTCAGGTACAGGCGAACTTTCAACATGGATGGGAGGATCAGCGGATCATTCAGGAGATGGTCTCATTTTTTCAAATCCAGATGTTGGAATACCAGCTCCTCGTGGTTTAATCTATGATGGACAGGGAAATCTTTATATAACTACTTCTTATGGAGTAGTTAGAAAAGTTGATACTAATGGATATGTTTCAACTTTTTCTGGAGCTAATTATCCCAATTTAAATCCAACTATTGTGGATGAAATTCATGCTGATAACCTTTTATTAAATAATCCATTTGGTATGGCAATTGATAATGGAGATGAATTAAATCCAGCTTATCTTTATATCGCAGATTCAGGAAATGGTAGAGTTGTAAGAATTAATATGAATACCATGATTGCTGAAACTGTAGTGGGGTCAAATGAAGCAACTGATCTAGGAGATGGTGGTTCTGCACTAAATGCTAAGCTAATTAATCCTGAATTAATTACTTTAGATGGATCAAAGAATTTGGTTATTTTAGATTCAGGTTCAAATAGAATTAGAAAAGTTACATTTAGTAACTCAGGAGAAGAAACTAATGAATTAGTTTTTATATCAAATATAAATGACAATACTAAATTGAGAAGATTAGGGGATGGAAGCTTTTCTAGAGAATATAGAGATGGATCAAAAGTTATTTTTGATAATTTGGGAAGACAAATAAGTTCTGTTTCTCAAATTGGTTTAACGACAAGTTACGAATATGATTTTGATGACAATAGAGTAACCTCAATTCAAGATCCAACAGGTCAACAAATTAAGTACAATTACTCTGGAAATCTTTTAAGCAGCATTGAGGTTCCTGGAAAGCCAGCTACAACATTTAGCTACAGTGGAAACCAATTGATATCTGTAAATTATCCAGAAAATATAACAAGAGGTTTTGAATCTTCTGGAGATTTACTTTCAGAAGATATAAGTGAAAGAGGATTTACAACTCAATTTATGTATAACGAGTTTGGAAAACTTCAAAAAACAATTGATCCAGAATTAGGAGAAACTTCATTAAAAGATTATGCTTCCTCAGCTGCTGCGACTGAAGATGGCGCTGACCCATTAGATCCAATAGCTTTAAAATCACTTGGTCTAACGGATAGTGATATAAATAGTGTATTAACTGATGCTAAAGGAAAGAGTACAGTTTTTATTCCACAAAAAGATGGATTTATTAATACCATTATTGATCCACTGGGAAGAACTACTTATGTAAGTCGAAATAATGATGGAAAGCCTATTCATATTATTAGACCAGATGGAGATGAATTAAATCCACCTACTGAAGTGAGCTTTGTCTATAATGAAGTAGGGGATCTTATTTTTAAAACTGATACCTCTTCAGGGAAAAAAGAATTATTTACCTATGATAATCTTGGGCGCTTAACGAGCACTTGGGATAGTCACACAGATATTTGGAATAATATAGCAACTGCTGATCCAAATGATTTAAAATATACCTATAGAGCTGTTTATAACCAAGTAACAGGACTTCTTGATTATGAAATTAAAAATATTCAATATGATGAATCGGGAACTGTTTTAACTCAAGAAATTACAAGCTATCTTTCATATAATGATCTTGGACTTCCGACAAAAATCAAAAGACCTAATGGAAGTGAAGTCGTAATTGGTTATGATGACTTTGGTAATGTCACTTCTAAGTCAGCTATTATAGAAGGTGCAACCATTCTTACTCAGTATGAGAGAGATACGGCCGGAAATGTAATAACTCTGACAAGAGCAGATAATAAAAATATTTTTAAAACTTATGACTCTTTTAATAGATTAACTTCAGTTAAATCCGCCAAAGGTGAAACTACAAGTTATTCGTACTTAGATGATGGAAATTTAAGACAAGTTACAGATCCAAATTTCAAAACAACTTTTTATGATTATGATAAAATGGGACGACCTATATTAAAAAGAAATCATTATCTTGATGAAGTTGTGATGACTTATGATCCAAATGGAAATTTAAAAACTCTAGTAGATGAAGAAAATACTCAAACTACTTTTAGTTATGATGATGCCAATAGGGTAACTAATAAAGTTCTTATGTCTTCTTCATTACCAAATGATGCTTATTCATTTCAGTATGATAATCGAGACAATATTAAACATGTTGAAAATTCAACCAGTATGATTGATATCGAATACGATTATTTTGACTCAGAAAGCTTAGTTAAGTCTGAAGTCTCTCAGGGAGCAGGAGCTAAAAGCTATCTTCCAGTTTTTGAAAATAATTATGGTTATGATAACCAAGGAAGATTAGCAAGTCGTGTATTTACTGTAAACGGTGCAAGTGGTGAGGCAATAAGTAATACCTATGGTTATGATACAGTAGATAGAATTAAAAGTTTAACGAATCATAATGGAAAAGTTTTTAATTGGAATTATGATAGTTCAGGAAGAATTTCTAAAATTTTAAGATCGGGTGGAATTAATACAAGCATAAGTTATGATGGAAGAAATAATCCACTTTTAATTAATCATAAAAATAATGCTGGAAATACTATTTCGTTTTTTCAGTATGCAATGAGCACGACAGGTTTAAGAGAAGTAATCAAAACAGCTTATGGAGATCATCTCTACGGCTATGATAATGACTTGCAACTCACAAGTCACTCAAACCCAGAATTAATTTCTAATTATGAAACCGAAGGATTTAGTTACGACGCCCTTGGAAACAGAGTCACTGATGGTTTTGGAAACTACGTCTATGATAACGAAAAACAAAGATTAACTGAAGATTATAAATACACTTACACCTATGATCTTCGAGGAAACCTTCTCTCAAAGATGGATAAAAATGATATGAGCAATATCATTAACTACACCCACGATATAGAAGGAAGACTCACTAAAATAGAATACTTTGAAAACTCAAGCTTAGTTAAATCACTTGCCTATCACTATGATGCTCTTGGAAGAAGAATAGAAAAAATATTTGACGATCAGATCATACCAGCAAATTCTAAAACAAGAATCTATGGATACGATGGACAAAACTTAGTCGCAGAACTAAATGAAAATCACGACACTCTTGCCATCTACACTTATTCAAACCTTGCAATTGATGATGTTCTCGCTATTGAAATCACACCTGAAGGTGTTACAGCAGGAAGAGCAAGCCAAGCTGGGGAATTTTATTATTTAAAAGACGCACAAGGTACAGTATCAGAAATTATCACAACATCTGGATCAATTGTGCAGCACTATGCCTATAGTTCTTTTGGTAAGTTGCTGGCAGTAAAGAATTCAGCAGGGACAGATATAACTGCAAATCCAATCATTGAACCATATTTAACTTACACTGCGAGGGAATTTGATAAACAAGCCGATCTTTATTATTACAGAGCACGATATTATGAACCTACTCTCGGCCGGTTCCTCAGTCAGGATCCGGATAGTGGAAGAGCGTCATATCCTATTACTGTAATTAATAAGTATGTATATACAGGAAATAACCCAATAAATAGAGTTGACCCAAGTGGAATGTCATTTGAGACAGATATACTGGGAAGTGCTGCTGTATTTTTTGCAATTGCAGTTGTTGGATTTGGAGCAGGTTCTCTTGCTACGCTTTCAGCTATAGGTTCTTCTGCGGTAGGTTCAGCTATAATAGCTGGAGCTTTAAATGAAGGTGTAGGGGGGAACTCAGGTTCTTTTAAATCTTTCTTTAAGTCCATTTTTAATGCTTCTTTAGGTACACTTACACTTGGAGGTATGCTTGGAGGAAAAATAGGCTCCTCTTCAATTTATCAAGGATATGCTGAAACATCTGGTAAAGGTTTATCTTTGGGTGGTGCAGGCTTCGGCTCAAGTTCATTGGCTGCACATGAATCAGGTCATTTTATACAGCAAGTTTTTATTAGCTATGGAACAGGCCTATCTTTAAGAGGAAAAACAAATGGCGAAAACCCTTTAACCAAAGCGTTTCAACAATACATAACATTTGGCGCAGCAGGATTTGCAGTAGGAAATATAAGTAAGCTGTTTGGAGGAAGTTATTATTCATGGTACAATGTACCAGAATGTTCTGCAGATTTACTTGGAGGAGATACAGCGGCATGCCAATAAGATTGATATTAATTATATTTTTAGTATTTTCTTGTGATTCAGTATCTTTAAGTGGAAACATGGGAAAGTGCTTTGAAGAAACGGAAACAAAGAATATTTATAAAGTTGCTGAGAAGGCATATGATTCGAGTATCAAGAGTAGGTTAATTAGAGGAAAGGGAAAGAAAAATATTGTAGCAAATGCAAGAAGTAAAAAATATCGTGAAGTCGTTTGTCCTTAAGTCACTTTCTTTAAAGACTAAAGATCTACTCGTGTAATTTGCCAAATAACCGTACAATCATTCTACT
>CAYGTU010000197.1:0-5410 GCA_964352945.1 uncultured Bacteriovoracaceae bacterium | reverse complement strand
TCTCGTGGGCTCGGATATGTGTATAAGACAAAGATCCCTTATCATTTGATTAACTGTCTTAATTGATAATTTTTTATATATTTTTTCTGCTTCTATAATTGAATCTTTCATTCCTAATGCAAAAACAAACGACTGCCAATAAACAATATCCGCTTCAAATTTATATTCTTTGATAATATTTTCTTTTCCATCAAAAACTTCGGTCTTATAATACAATTTCCCCGTTGTTCTAAATGGAATAATTGTTGCAGTTAAATATGAAGACCATCTCCAAATGTGCATTGCAAAATTTGAAGTACCATCTTCAATAACGGAAACCTTAATTATAAGATCATAATCTGGCTGACTTGTGCTTGCTTTAGAATAGATATCGTGAAAAAGTCCTTCTCTTGAAAATCCTGATAAAGCAGCATTATCAAATCTCATATATTGCTTGATATCAGACCGATATAACGATGCTACTGAACCAGTCTCTTTTCCATCCCAGCCTAATTCAGAGAACATTACATCCAATCTAATAGTTTTATACCCTTTTCCTTTGTAAGAAATTCTCTCTTCTTTGATGTCACCATAAAAAACTGCGCATGACTGCAACAAAGAAATAGTTATAAATATAAGAATGATCGCTCTGATTGAGCCTCCAAATTCAAAATTTGTATTTCTACATTATACATTACGTTTGGAATATCCCACAAAAAAATGTTTCATAAAAACAAGAGGTTGGGACATAAGTCCCACCTCATTTAAGGAAGATGCTTAGTTAAATCCTGATATTTATCCGATTCATAATAAGCAAGCCTATCAACCACACAAAACTCTGAATGTAGATATTCTTCCATTAGAAATCCATAATATTTTGGATCACGATTAAACTTAATCCACTTATGTTTCAAGTTAAAAAGGTTATCACATTGATAAAAATAAATTTCATATCCAGTCGAATAAGAACCATTGCTAGTGAAGTGTTTTTTTCTTAAATCACAAACATTCCATAAAACGTTATTTGGACTATCAACTATTAAATCGTCTTTTAATATGGCCTTTGTAATTTGCTCAAAGTGTAGACTTGCAGATACACACCACTCTACTTCACTCATATCATAAATAACTACTTCATATGAATGATCACAACTACTCTGATCTTTAACTTTATAGATCTCATAGTGATGAGTATAAATTGTTCCTGAGTTGCCTTGAACATCTACTGAACTTGTTTTGAATAACTCTAAATTTGTTGAATTAAATGGTATTTTGAAATTCATAAAAACTCCTGTTTGGAGTCCATGAGTAATTTGAAACAATGTTAAAATACATCATATTTGAGATTATTCAAATGGAATATGAAAAAATTTCAAATCTGTTTTAATTTCAAGTATTTATTCAGGTGAAAGAATGCCAAATATACCAACTGAGTAAAAGTTTTTTGGTTTGGGAGTTATAGCAATAAAAAAAGGCCAGATTTTTATTCGCTGGCCTTTGTGATTATCGATATTATTTTATACTAGTGGTTGTAAGTTTCAAGAAGCTTAGCCATTTCCTGATTTCCTCTTTGTTTAGCATTATCAATAGGTGAATATCCCTTATAATCAAGTATGTGGATATCCGCATCAAACTCCAGAAGTATTTTTGCAGCTTCAATGTTATTTATTAAGGCGGCTTTATTAATAGGGGTTTGATTTCCCATTGCTGTCCTATTAACATCTGCTCCAGCTCCTAGCAGTACTTTCAAGGACTCTACACCCATGTTAGAACTTATCGCGTGATGAATCGCAGAGCTTTTTGAGTTCTTATCCCTTTTATCAATCGATGCACCTAACTCGATGAGAACCCTTACAGCTTCCACTCTATTATTACCAGCTGCTTCCATAAGAGGAGTGACTCCTACAAAAGAAAATTGATAAAGAGTTTCGTCTACATATACAGTTTCACTCTTTACAAGAGATTTAATAATTTCCGAGTGGCCACAGACTGCAGCAAATTTCAGTAAAAAAGCCGCTGAATCCCATCTCCCGTCCTCCATGAAATAGTCTAACTTTTTCTTCACTTCATTGCATAAGCGACTAACTTGAAACACTTCCCGATAAGGCTTGTTATTATAAATAACAAGCCTTCTATTTTCATTAATCCAATTATTTATTTTTGCGTAAACGGCCAATGCACCTGCCTTATCCTCTCTAAATAAAGGTAATTGGTCGATGTGATTTACAACATAGTCTTTATTTTTATTTTTAAATGCATCTAACATTTCATTAAAGTTTGCTGAAGCAAATGCTTGAATGAAACTCATTAAAATTAAAGTTGCAACTAAGTATTTTTTCATAATATTCCTATAGGATCTTGCTCATAAAACTAATGTTTTAAATTTCAATTTCGTTCACTAATACCACGTAATAGTGAGTAAATGTAGATGACGGTACTTTCTATGAAATAATTACATTCCTGGATTTATAATCTCTATTATTTAAGTGCAAATCTTTCATAGAAGTATCTGATTTCTATAAAGTAATGCCAATTCTTTCATAGAGGGGTTTTGGTCAGCTTTGAGTGTTATTTCATATTATAACTGTGAAAAAAAATAGGAGTGAGACCATCGATTGGTGGGCACAGCGAAGAGCTAAACGAACTCTGTGACGCTGAACCGTATGTAGCTATTTTTATAACACATTTCTTCAATAAACCCATGCAAAATAGCGGACTTTTGCGGAAACTCTACCTCGAAAAAGACCTTTCTAGCTATGAAATCCATAAGAAAACTAATTGGTCACGGACTTCAATTAGTGATGCTCTTCGCTCCCTTGGAATAGAAAAACCAAACAGAAAAGCACCTGTTCTCTCTTATGGTGAAAAGCTAATTAGGACTACGCGTGTAGTTCATAAAGGTGAACAAAAAGTCATTGAGAAGATGCTGGCCTTGCTAGATGAAGGCCAAAACTTCACTCAAATCTCAAACTATTTAAATAGTAAAAAAATACCAACAAAGCGTGGTGGATCATGGCATCCGTCCACAGTTAAAGAAATCATCAAACGAACACAAAAAAGGAAGGTTTAATCATGCGTGCAATAATTGAAGGACTTCTTGCAATAATTTTTTCTGTAACTCTCGGCTCAGCTTCCATGAAGCTATTCAACCATCAAGTGAAAAAAGAGTCTCTGCTTAAAGTACAAAAGGGGCTATCGCCTCTTGAGAGCTTTACAAAAAAATTAACGACTCTTGAGTGATTAGATTTTTTTAACTATATCTTCTAGTGAAACTTTTTTCAGTTTCTTTGTTAACAATTTAGTGGCCTCCTCCAGAAGATCATCCATTGTACCAGCAATGGCATTCATTACTTTACAATTGTCATCATCTTCTAATTTAAAGGGAGAAGGAAGAAGTCCCTCATTCAAAGAGTCATATATATCGTACAAAGTAATAGTTTTTGGGTCTTTAGTGACAAGCCACCCCCCACCATGTCCTTTTACTGAAGAGACAATATCCAATGCCTTTAATTCACCTAAAACTCGCCTTATTACCACCGGATTTGTATTAAGACACTCACCTAAGACTTGAGAAGTAATAGGCTCATTACGCTTAGTTAAATGAACAAGAGCATGTAATGCTACTGAAATTTTACTATTTCTCTTCATGTAATAATCATAGTTGCATTTCGCCTAGATGTCATGTAACATCGATAGTTACATGACGCAGGCACGAGGTAAATCATGACAGAGTTTTGGGAGAATGCATTTTCTAAAAACAAATTAATGTGGGGCCATGAGCCGACTCAATCCTCAAGGTTTGTTGCAGATCACTTTAAGAAGCTTAATCTCAATGAAGTTTTAATTCCCGGAATTGGATACGGAAGAAATGCTAAACCTTTTATTGAACATAATATGAATATTACCGGAATTGAAATTTCTGAAACTGCAATTAAATTTGCTAGAGAAAAACTCAACTTGCAATTTCCAATTTACCAAGGCCCTGTATCACAAATGCCATTTGATGATAAAAAGTATGAAGGAATCTTTTGTTATGGGCTTATTTATTTACTAAGTGTTGTTGCAAGAAACAAACTAATTAGTGACTGTTACAATCAACTACGGCCCGGTGGACAAATGGTATTTACTGTTATTTCAAAAAAAGCTCCGATGTACGCCAAAGGAAAAAAACTTGGAAAGGACTGCTATGAAACTCAACCTAACTTAAGTATGTTTTTCTATGACTCTGAATCAATAAAACATGAATTCTCTCCCTTTGGTCTTGTTGAGTACTCAGAGATTAATGAACCAATTACATCCAATAGTTCTTCCACCTTTCCATTCTATAATGTTATTTGTAAAAAAAAACTAGAGTTGAGAAGCAATTCTGATAAAGCAGTAGAACAGTTAAACAATGGCGATGAAGAAGTAATTGTCGGTGGAACTCCTTCAAAATCTCAAATAAATGATATCGCCAATGCTCTGAAGAATAGCAAATCAATAATTCTTAGAATGGGTGGATGCCAAATTGGAGACGAGGGAGCAAAAGATATTGGACATGCGCTAAAAGCTAATAAGTTCTTAAAAGAGTTATGGCTATTTAATAGTAAAATTGGAGATGATGGCGCCAAAGCAATTGGAGAAGGAATTAACTCAGCGGAACACTTAAAATTATTATGCTTAAATGGCAATCAAATTGGAGACATTGGTGCGAGAGCAATAGCTGCTGCCATTTCTAATAATATACCTCTAGAAAATTTAGGATTAGGACAAAACAAAATTGGAAACGATGGTGCTAAATCTTTCTCAAAAGCACTAACTTCAAATAAAAATTTACTTAAGTTAAATATGTTTAGCAATCAGCTGGGTGATGAGGCAGCTTTAGCCTTTATTCAATCTTTGAAGCTAAATAATTCACTTAAGACTTTAGGATTACAAAATAATTCAATAACAGAGGAAGTTGTGAAGTCTTCGCAAATCAAAAACACAGGAATTACTTCAATAATCTTCGACTAATCAATATATTCTTTATCGATTGTTTGTAAAGAGTTCGACTTCATGCCACTGGCCCATGGTTTTTCACACGAACTTTGCATACTTCCAATGGCTATTCTTAAAAAAAATCAACCAGTTATACTGGAGTTCGTCCAGCGATTCGATAGTGGAGGTGGGGAAAATAGGCCATAAAACAATGAATCTAAGTGATTAATTCTCTATGGTATAATAAGAATATTGCTCATAGAGCCAACATAATGTCTTATTTTAAGTAAAGCGAATATATATCTACTCGCACAAAACATAAGAACGAGCTTCTCCTCGGGTAATTGAATGCATCAGAGGTTATTATCAAACTGAAATAACGCTCAAAAGACTATCTGAACCTATATTATATAAGTGCAACTATTTCATAGAATTATATATTGAATGACTAAATGAAAAAATCATAAAAAAA
>CAYGTU010000196.1:0-5412 GCA_964352945.1 uncultured Bacteriovoracaceae bacterium | reverse complement strand
ATTTCACTGTTTAATATTACCTTTCTATTGGGCTATTTAACTACATCAAACTACAGAAAAACACATACGGCCATTTCCTCATCCTCAATCTCTGATTCTTTCCATTGGTAATATTTAGTTTTTATATCCATATTTTAGAATGACTTACTAGTACCCTTTTTTTTATTTGATTTTAAAAGTTGACCCGTTGATAGTCCATAACTTTCAAGCTTTCCTAATTTATTAAAAGCTTCATCATTATTAAGCTCATTATTAATTACTTTTAAATATAGCTCTAACTTGGGGATTAATTCATCCTCAGTCTCGTTTAGGGCTTCGAATCTAAAACTACTTACCCCTCTTTTTTGCCAATCAGGGATTAAAGTTAAAGCACTTTGAGAAGTTGATTTAAACATTGTATTTCGGCATTCTTGATCTGCTTTAATTTCATGTTGATTTCCATACATATCTTTAAGATACACATCATGCTTTTCACATGGCTTACCGCAGTCTTTAAAAGAATTACCTTTACTTAAAAATGCTGCAAAAACACAATGTTCCATATGAAATTCAGGCATGTATTGATGGGCGGTAATTTCAACTTTACTAGAATCAACATATTTAAGAAATGAATTTAGCTGAACTGCATTCATATCGTATGAGGCACAAATTGTTTTTAATTTTTTATTGGTTAAATATTCAAAGCTTAAACTATTTGTAACGTTTAAACTAAAATCTCCATATAAATTAAATTCCTTTGAATTAAAATAATTTAAGGCCCCAAGATTTCTAATTAAAATACTATCAGGATTGGCCCGCTCAATTTGTTTAAAGTTATGATATTCACCCGGCTTTAAAATACGAGTTGTTGCAATAGTACTTTCGATTCCCATTGCTTTAACTAGATTAACGGCCACGGTAAAATCTTTACCAAATTCAAAATCTATAATTACTTGCCCGATATTTTTTTTATACTGAACATTCATCTTAATGAATTTTTCTAGATAGCGAATTTGCTCAATTTTTCTTAACAATATATTAATTTTACTCTGAACTATAGGCTTTGATGGTTTTTCATTTATTTCTAGAGAAGTCTCTACTTGAAATTGTTTTCTACTTAAACGACTTAAGTTTAAACTTTCGATCATTTTTTGCTTTAATTCTCTAAGGGATTTTTTATGAAAAAATACATTCCCTTCCACTTTAAAATTGAAATTAGAAATTTTATATACACTACTACTTAAACCACTTAATTCCTCGAAGGCAGACTCTTTAGTAAGACCTTGTGTTTGAGCTGTTTCTAGAACAGTATCAGAAATAAGTGAAATTTCAGTATCACCTTCAATTGCGACAAGTTGAATAGGCTCCCCTAGTTTCCCTGATATTTTAATATTAATTGGTATCTTTTTTTGAAGTTCTTTTTGTTTATAAGATTTATTCAACTCTTTATAAACACTATCCCTTGCTGTTAAATATACTTCTTGTCCTACTCTAAGCTTTTTATAATCAAAATCGTTAGAAAGACTTATCTCCGACCCATTTTTAATTTCTTTAACACTATATATTTTTCCACCTAATTCTAAACTAGCATCAGGGCTAGCAATTAAAATCCCATCTCCATTGAGAAGAGAAAAAGATGTTTGGATTATGATAGTTCTATCTCTTACTTCCTTAATTTGACCTATGTACTTACCTCGGTTTGAGCTAAAATTTGCTGTAACTAATTCCTGATGGGCCACACCATTAAGCCAACCTGGATAAAATCCTCTCGAATAAGCTAATTCCATTTCAAAAATAGATTTATCTAAATTAAAATTAGGTTTATTGTTGATAACTGAACTATAGGCACTTGCCACACTGCTAACATATTCTGGTCCTTTTAATCTTCCTTCAACTTTAAAAGACTCTACGCCTAGTTCAATCAGCTTTGGTACTTCATTAATTCCACAAAGATCTTTGGGAGAAACAAGATAATCTTGTCCTACTAATTCTTTTTTCTCTCCATCCACATATAATTCATAATCAAGCCTACAAGATTGAGCACATTGACCACGATTTGCTGATCTTCCACCAATTGCTTCAGAGGTAAAACATTGTCCCGAATAAGCAACACAAAGTGCACCATGTACAAAAACTTCTAATTCCTTATCCGTATTTGCCCGGATTTTTTCGATTTCTGCTATTGAATTTTCTCTTCCTAAAACAAAGCGTTTTATATTTAAATCACTTAATAATTCCATGGCATCGTGATTAGTTACCGTCATCTGAGTTGATCCGTGAACTACTTGATTAGGGGCAATTTGATTTACAAGGCGTATAAGACCTATGTCTTGAATGATAATTGCATCTGGATGAAGAGCGAGAACTTTTAATAATTGTTTTTTTGCTTCAGCTAATTCATCTTGAAAAATAAGAATATTAAAGGCTACATGAACGTGAACATTATAGAGATGGCATGTTTGAATGATTTCTTCTAATTCGGAAAAGCTATGATCATAAGATCTTCCGCGAGCATTAAATCCAGGCATTCCCACATAGATAGCATTAGCTCCATTATGGATTGCAGCCAGTGCCATGGAAATATTTCCTACAGGAAGAAGAAGTTCAGCATTTTTCATAATGCTGTATAGCAGTAAAACTCCCGTTTGGTAAGTGATAAAGTTCTTGTTCTTGTCTATAAGTATCCAAAATTACTAGATTTATATATACTAAGGACAATCAATTTTGATTTTTACTGTCTGAATTCTACTGGCAATATTAGTTTCGTCATCGATATCCATGTAGCCCATAGTTTTTATGCAGACTCCATTTTCAAATGTAATGGCCTCATCTCTAATTGTTTTTAATAAATCTTCAATCTTTTTTCCTTCAAGTGCAGCTTGTCTCTTAGCTAATTCACACTCATATGTCTCTTGCATTACTTTAGATTTGTAACGTAATTCAGTTCCACTCGCTAAAAATATTCTTGTAATATGAATACCAAAACTATCGTCATATGAATCTATCCATAAATTTTGCCTAAGTGTTCTCATGTCATGCATACAAACTGAAAGTGTTGCACCTTTAATATCTCGTAGCGATTTAGAATCAAGCTTGATAGATCTTATGGCAGAAAATGAATTTAACGAAATAATCAAACTCAAAAAATAGATTACTGGCTTCATGACGACTCCTTTAGGATTTCCTAATACTAGGTCTCAAAAGAATTTTTATCAATCAGCCGAGCCGTTTATTGATTCATTGGAATGTATCGTGTAATTTTTATATGCAATAACATTCTGACAATTCAAATATTAACAAAATCACTCGAACTATGTCTCTCTTTTAACTGTTGGTTTTCTTCACCCCAAGTTTTGTTTACAATACGCCCTCTTTTAACAGCTGGTCTTTCTAAAATTTCTCGGGCCCAACGTAAAACATTTTTGTACTCAGAGACTTCTAAAAATTCACCTGCTCCATAAAGTTCACCTAATGTAAGTACACCATACCAAGGCCAAACAGCTATATCAGCAATTGTGTATTCATCTCCAGCAAGATATTTATTATCTGCAAGCCTTTTATCAAGGACATCTAGTTGTCTTTTCGCTTCCATTGAAAAACGATCGATACAATATTTTATTTTAACTGGGGCATAAGCATAAAAATGTCCGAAACCTCCACCAAGATAGGGAGCACTTCCCATTTGCCAAAAAAGCCAATTAAGTGTTTCAACTTTTTTTGCAGGATCTTTGGGTAAGAACTCTCCAAATTTTTCAGCGAGATGAAGTAAAATGGAACCAGATTCAAATATTCGTAAAGACTTATCACCTGAGTTGTCAATAAGTGCTGGAATTTTAGAATTAGGATTTATTTCAACAAATCCACTTCCAAATTGATCGCCTTCCATAATATTAATTGTATAGGCATCATATTCAGCACCAGTATGTCCTTTTGCTAATAGCTCTTCAAACATAATTGTAACCTTAACACCATTTGGAGTTGCCAGTGAATGAAGCTGAAAAGGATGCTTTCCAACAGGTAGTTTTTTTTCTGTCAGGGCGCCGCTTATAGGTCTATTAATATTGGCAAATCTCCCTTCGCCTTTTTCCCATTTCCATACTTTTTCTGGTTTGTATTCATTTTCCATTTTTTTCCTCGCTTATTTCTTCTCTCCACCAGTAAGAATTTTTATATGGATTAGAAAGATAAACTATCTCTCCTAATTTTGGTGCTACAAGATTAATATTTTCTGATTTTGCTAATTTCTCTAAACGTTGAATTGGATCATACCAAGTATGAAAAGAAAGAACGAACATGCCCCAATGAACTGGAAAAAACTTATTGGCCCTTAATTCTTTATAAGCTTTAGCCGCTTCATCTGGAAACATATGAACAGATCCCCAGTTTTCATTATATTGACCACTTTCCAAAAAGGCGACATCAAATGGTCCAAGCTTATCTCCAATTTCTTTAAAGTGAGTGTCATAACCCGAATCACCACTAAAATAAACGCTGCTTTCCTTTGATTTTATAACCCAAGATGCCCAAAGAGTTACGTTATTATGTATTCCATCTCTTCCTGAAAAATGCTGAGCTGGAGTGGCAGTAAATTCTATGTCTTCAAATTTTACTGACTCCCACCAGTCTTTTTCAAATATTAAATCTTTTGAAACACCCCAGCCTCTTAAGTAAGACCCTACACCAAGTGGTGTAATGAACTTTACTTTTTTATCTAAGAAGAATTGAATACTCTCCATATCGAGATGATCATAATGATCATGAGAAATCACAATATAGTCAATATCAGGGAGTTCTTCTAAAGATAGAACCGGTTTTTGAAATCTTTTAACCATAAAACTAAAGGGTGAAGCTGCTCCTGAAAATACAGGATCAACTAAAATCATTTTTCCATTCATATTTAATAAGAAAGTAGAATGACCAAACCAGATAACCTTTAACTTTTCATCATCTTTTAAAAAGACTGATACATCTGGTTTAATTTCTGGAAGTTTATTGCTAGGCTCTCTATCAATGCCCTTACTAAACCATTTTGTGATCAAACCAAAATTAAAATTCTTTTTACGCATTTGTTCGATTATTTTTACCCTTCTATTTTGAAAAGTATTTTTTTCAACATTAAATTGGGACGACTTTTTAAACTCTTCAGCTTCTTTTTGACTGGGCCTTGTTCCAAATTTTGAGCAGCTCACAAATAACAAGCCTCCGATAAATAGATGAAGAATATTTTTTAAGATGTTTTTCTCTTTTGAAAATAATGAGAAATATACCATTTCATATTCAAATTTCATAATGAAGCACTTCAAATCTAGTACTTGTTAAACATTTGGTTAGACAAGGTGAAGTTGTCCGACCATTCCAGTCTACTTTAGAAGCTTTATTCCTTTTTTTCATTCTCATTATCTACAGAAAAATGTATAAATATATTGTACTTAG
>CAYGTU010000195.1:0-5428 GCA_964352945.1 uncultured Bacteriovoracaceae bacterium | reverse complement strand
TCTATTTTTAATTTTTGTGAATCCAAGATCTAGGGGTTCGAATAATTTTTCGTATTTATGTGGTTTCATTTAATAAATCTTTATGTACATATTTTGATAATAAATTTAATTGATACTCTTTCATATTTACAAATCTTAGTATGATTTGATCCTTAAGTATTCTCATTACTTGTCCATAAAACAAAGTATTAACTAGCTTGGGGTGATCAATTTTAAGAGTATAAACTTTTCCTAATGAAAAATCACCTAATCCAACAATTCGAATCGCCATCATAGAAATATCAACAGCTTTGAAAGCATTCTTATCACCTATAACTTCAACAATACACTCTAAACCTACTCTCGTTAACACTCGTCTTTCAGTGCCATCAAATTCTGGTTTAGGCATTCCAAAATAACTTTCAAAATCATCATAATCACAAAGCATGCGCCAACAATCGCCACCAAGTTGGAAAATAAAAGATTTTCCATTTATTTTCTTAGAAACCATCATATCTTTTATTTGTACTAAAGTTAGCGGACCAAAATCCTGGTAACCTCCCATTAAGGGAAGATTAACGCGAATAAAAAACCTTTCGTCTGGATGGTTTAAATCATTGATTTTCATACGTTTATAGAATCTCTCATTTAGTCTTGAGGGTCAAGAATAGCGAAACTGGGTAACTTTTTACTCTAAATCGATAATTAACGTGTATCTCCCTAAGACAATGTAAGTGTTTGATTTTACGATGCAGAGCCGATTATAACTTAAAAATTTAACATCTAATTCGATAAGGTATTATAATAGAGATAAATGAATTGGAGTAATTATGAAAAAAGAAGAAAACAAAAAAACTGAAAAACCTCAAAAGAAGAAAAAATATATTAAGCCAGAAATAGTCTCTGAAGATCTAGTTTCATTTGGAGCTCTTTGTAACGGTACAACAAATGGTAACCGTAAAGCTTCAACAGGTGGACCAAATTTCTGTAATGCTAGTCGGTTAAATTCTTAATTTGAAATTACTTCTAAAATTTTATTTATGCGCTTTCTATTAGCGCCTAAATCAGAATGACCAATTCTAGAAGCTGATCTAAAATAAAGTAATCTTTGGGAATCATCAAAGTAAAATTCAACATCGTCTACAAATCTAAAAATTAACGATGTAAATTCAGCTAAAATATAATTATCTGTTTTTTCCACAATTCTGACACGTTCTGTATTTTCTAAATAGTTAATAAGCTTTTGTTTTGAATCATCATTAATAGATATGGGAGAAATAAAATATTTCTCCCTTTTATCAAAACTTGAAATGCAATTGTCTTTAGGTGGACAAAGGTGAAGCTTATTTTCTATTAAACCAATCGACTCTTTGTTTGGACTTCCTGAACAACCAGTTAAAATAATAAGAAACGTACTTAAAATATACTTATTCATATTTTTCAAACACAGTTGCGACACCTTGGCCTAGACCAATACACATAGTTGCTACGCCATACTTCTTATTCTCTCTTTTCATTTCATGTAAAAGAGTTGCAACAATTCTTGATCCTGAACAACCAAGTGGATGTCCAAGAGCAATAGCCCCACCATTTCTATTCACATCATCCATTCTATCTAATAATCCTAAATCTTTTAAAACTGGAAGAGACTGAGCAGCAAAGGCTTCATTTAATTCAAAAAGATTTATATCTTCAATTTTTAAATTTGCTCTTTTAAGTGCTTTATTTACAGCAGGAACTGGTCCGTATCCCATAATTGATGGATCACATCCAGCAGAAGCAATCGATTTAATTCTAGCTAATGGTTTTAATCCTAGCTCTTTAGCTTTATCTTCACTCATCACTAAAACCGCAGCAGCACCATCAGAAAGAGCAGAAGCATTTCCAGCAGTAACTGTTCCATTGGCTGGATCAAAAACTGGATTTAAATTTAATAAACCTTCAACAGTTGTTTCTGGTCTTATTACTTCATCATAATCAATTAATTTTGAAACACCGTCTTCATCATGACCAACAACTGGTAAAATTTCATCTTTAAATTTTCCCGCAATAGTTGCAGCATGGGCCTTTCGGTGAGAATTATAGGCAAATTCATCTTGAGCCTTTCTATCAATTCCATGCATTTTACCTAAGAGTTCTGCTGTTAAACCCATATTACCTGCAGCTCTTGCATTCGATTCAGAAATATGAGGATTGAAATCCACTCCATGAGTCATTGGAACATGTCCCATATGCTCAACACCACCACAAATATAGATATCACCTTCTCCAGATCTAATACCTTGATAAGCAGAATGGATAGCCGTCATTGAAGAACCACAAAGTCTGTTAACTGTTTGAGCTGAAACCGTTTTAGGTATTGAAGTTAACAATTGAGCATTTCTGCCAATATTATATCCCTGCTCAAGAGTTTGCTGAACACATCCCCAAATAATATCTTCAATTTCATTTGGATCGATTTTATTTCTATCAATCAATGCTTGCATTAATTTAGCTGAAAGATCTTCAGCTCTTAAATTTCTAAAAACACCATTTTTGCTTTTTGCCATTGGAGTTCTAATTGCATCTACTATTACTACGTTTTTCATAAATATATCCTTAATAATAAGTTTTATTATTTTTTGCCATATCCACCATTGAATCAGTGAACTTATACATATTTCCTAAGTGTTCATAATTTTTAGCTCTCTCCCAAAGATTTGCTAAACCAATACTGTCTGCGTATTTGAGAGGTCCTGCTCTAAATGGAGGAAAACCAAGCCCAAGTAATAAGGCCATATCAACTTCTTGAGGTGATCCTGTAATTTTCTCTTCTAGGCATCTAGCGCATTCAATTATCATTGGAATCATCATGCGATCAATAATTTCTTCTTTGGATAATTCTTTTGAATCTTTTGAATACTCTTTCAGAAAATTATAAATTTCTTTATTTAAATTCTTTTTTGGTTTTCCTTTTTTATCGATTTCATACTCATAAAAACCTTTTGAATTTTTCTGTCCAAATCTATTCGCCTCATACAATCCTTGTAAAACTGTTTTCTCACTAAATTTCATTCTATCCGGAAAAGCATCTCCCATGATATCTGTACAGTGATGAGCAGTATCTACTCCAACAACATCTAGTAAATAAGCTGGTCCCATTGGCCAACCAAATTTTTCCATTACCTTATCTACTTTTGCAAAGTCTGCTCCATCAGTTATTAACTTTTGAAAACCATTAAAATAGGGAAATAAAACTCTATTTACTAAAAAACCAGCACAATCATTTACAACGATGGGAGTTTTTCTAAGTTTTAAAGCATAACCGACAGCAGCTGCTATTGTTTCATCAGAAGTTTTTTCACCTCTAATAATTTCAACTAGTGGCATTCTATGCACAGGATTGAAAAAATGCATCCCACAAAATTTTTCAGGTCTTTTTAAACCTTCAGCTAATTTTGTAATTGAAATGGTTGATGTATTTGAAGTTAAAATTGTATCTGCAGATACATGATCTTCTAATTCTGCTAAAACACTCTTTTTAACTTTTTCATTTTCAACTACTGCTTCTACTATATAGTTCACAGCACTAAATTCTGAAAAATTTAAAGTAGGAGTGATGTTTGAAATAACTTTCATAGCATCTGATTCACTTAGTTTTTTTCTTTGAATCTGACCTGACAATAATTTATTCGCTTCTCCCATACCTAATTCGAGAGCCTTATCATTAATATCTTTCATAATGATTGGAGTACCTGTAGAAGCTGATTGATAGGCAATTCCTCCTCCCATTATACCCGCACCTAAAACAGCGGCTTTTTTTATAGGAGTAGTATTTTTAGTTAATTTTTTTGAAACCTTTTTTAAATACTGATCTGATAAAAATACACTTACCATTGCTTTTGCTTGATCAGTTTGAGTCACACCATAAAATAATTTCGATTCGACTTTGATTGCTTCTTCAAGTGAAAGTCTGGCTCCATTTTGAATGGATTCAATCGCAGCAAGAGGAGCGGGATAATTTCCTTTAGTTATTCCATAAACAAAACCCTTCGCCGTTTCAAATGCCATCATTGATTCTGTTTTATTTAATTTTAAAGCAGCTTTCTTTTTTGATTTTGCCGCCTTCCAATCAAGGTCTCCCTTATTGGCACGCTCAATTATTTTTTTAGCTGAAGTTAAGACATCTTCTACTACTGAATCAACAATACCAATTTTTAAACCATCTTGGGCAGAATATTGATTACCTGAAGTAATCCATTCAATAGCATGGTCAGCTCCAACTATTCTTGGAAGTCTTGCAGTTCCACCCCATCCTGGAATAATTCCTAGTTTTGTTTCAGGTAAACCTATTTTTGCTTTTGTTGCTACAACTCTAAAATCAGCTGTGAGACAAATCTCAAATCCACCACCTAGTGCAAATCCATTGATTGCTGCTACTGTAGGGTAATCTAAGTTTTCAAATGCCGTGAACATGTCATTAGTTGAGTTAACCCAAGACATAAACTCGCTTTCGGGAGTTTTAAAAATATCTATAAATTCAGTAATGTCTGCACCAAAAATAAAATGATCTTTAGCTGAAGTAAAAATTAATCCATTAAATTTTTTACTTTGAGCAATCTTTAAAACTTCTTTAAGATCATTTAAAGTTGCTTGATTGAATACATTGGATCCTGTCACTTGATTGTCAAAACTAACAACTAAGATTCCATTTTCATCTGTACAATTGATTTGCTTTCCATTGAATAACATATCGCTTCCTTTTGATTAAATTTTCATTGATACAATAACGTAATTTAGAGAATTTTAGTAGCTAAAAGCTGTATCGATAAAGAATTGAGAATTTGAATCATTAAAATCTATTCTATTTGAATAACGCATTCCAATATCTAAGGCAATATCGTAATTTCGAAGAAAATGAGTCAATATCGATAATTCAATTCCATTACTTCTAATTGGTATAGCGTTATAACTTGCAAGATAATCATAAAAAATTGCGCCCTTAATTCTTTTAAAATACAAAATATCGTAAATATTTAATTCTAAAAATCCAATGGGAAAAACAAAATCAAATGAACCTCCATTCCACTTTTGAGAGGTCAAAGCAGGGTAACCTCTAGCAAAAGGAATGTAAGAACCATAGTCATAACCTTGTAAATCATAGGACTCATATTGCCCAGAAAGTTTTATTCCGGTTCTATTAAATGAAGGAAGATAAATTTGCCCCAACGCAGAGGTTTGTTCACCAAATGAATCAAGGCCAGCAATACTAGAACCTTTTGTATGATTGTAAAACAAATCAAATCCATATCGAGGTTGCAAATCGGTTGAAGCTAATCGTTTTATAAAAGTATAATTAATTGAAATTGAATTGCTTGATAATTTTGAATCATTTAGTTCTGAAGTCGAAGTGCTGTTTGACTCTCCAGCATTTAAAATGCTGAATTTAAAATCAAAGTTTAAATAATGA
>CAYGTU010000194.1:0-5433 GCA_964352945.1 uncultured Bacteriovoracaceae bacterium | reverse complement strand
CTAATACAGTTAAATATCTAATTGTTGAAAAAAGAGTTAATTTACTTCCATTAATTTTTAAGGAAGTAATAGTAATTGATGATGATGAAAAAGGTTTTTTAAGAGGTAGCATTGAAGGATCTGACGATGTGTTAGACGAAAATGCTGTAAATAAAATTAAAGATTTTTTAAAAAAGAAATTAGGTAAAGAAGCAATTTTAGAATACAAAACAAATAAAAATATTAGTGCTGGCTATAGAATAACGGTAGAAGATTTTCAAATCGACGCTTCTTTAGAAAACCAGTTTGAACAATTAAGAAATTCTATTTTAGAGTAACATATAAAGGACGTATAAATGAGCACAATGAGACCTGAGGAAATTACAAGTATCATTAAAAACAGAATCGCTAATTTTGAAAAAAAATTAGATGTTAATGAGATTGGAACAGTTTTAACTATTGGTGACGGTGTTGCCAGAGTATTTGGATTAAAAAATGTTCTTGCTGGAGAGCTAGTTGAGTTCGACAGTGGTGTTAAAGGAATGGTTCTAAACCTTGAATCAAACAACGTAGGTGTTGTTGTTCTTGGTAGTGACATAGAAATCAAAGAAGGTTCAACAGTTAAGAGAACTGAAAAAATTGTTCAGGTTCCAGTTGGTCCAGCATTATTGGGTCGTGTAGTTAATGCTATCGGTGAGCCAGTAGATGGTAAGGGTGAAATTAAATCTTCTGACTATAGAAACGTTGAGATCAAAGCTCCAGGTATTTTAGCTAGAAAATCAGTTCATGAGCCAATGCAAACAGGTATTAAAGCAATCGATTCTATGATTCCAATCGGAAGAGGACAAAGAGAGCTAATTATTGGTGATAGAAAAACTGGAAAAACTGCAGTTGCTATCGATACGATTATCAATCAAAAAGGTAAGGACGTTGTTTGTATTTACGTAGCTATTGGGCAAAAGCAATCAACGGTTCGTCAGGTACAAAGAAAGCTAGAAGAATCTGGTGCAATGGAATATACAATTATTGTTTCTGCTACAGCTTCTCACTCAGCGCCTCTTCAATATATTGCTCCATATGCAGGTTGTACTATGGGTGAATACTATAGGGATAGCGGAAAGCATGCATTAATCGTTTATGATGATTTAACTAAGCAAGCTCAAGCATATAGACAGTTATCATTATTACTTAGACGTCCACCAGGAAGAGAAGCTTTCCCTGGAGATGTTTTTTATACTCACTCAAGATTATTAGAGAGAGCATCTAAACTATCTGATAAAGATGGTGCAGGTTCACTTACAGCTCTTCCAATTATTGAAACACAAGAAGGTGACGTTTCGGCATATATTCCAACGAACGTTATTTCAATTACTGATGGTCAAATTTATTTAGAGTCTGATTTATTCAACTCTGGTATTCGTCCAGCAGTAAACGTTGGTCTTTCAGTTTCAAGAGTTGGTGGTTCGGCACAAGTTAAAGCAATGAAAAAAGTTGCAGGTACATTAAGACTGGATCTTGCTCAGTATAGAGAGCTTGCAGCTTTTGCACAGTTTGGATCTGACCTAGATGAAACTACTCAAAGACAACTTGCAAGAGGTGAGAGATTAGTTGAACTTTTAAAACAAGGTCAATATTCACCAATGGAAGTTACTGATCAAGTTATTTCAATTTTTGCTGCTACAAAAGGACACTTTGATAAAGTTCCTGTTGCTAAGATAGGTGCAGCTGAAAAAGGTTTAATTGATTATATCAAAACTAGAAGTGAAGCACTTTATAGTGAAATAGTTAAAACTAATGTTATTTCAGATGAAAATACACCAAAGCTAGTTGAATCAATTACAGGATTTTTACAAGCAAATAAGTTTTAATAGAATTTTAGAGGATATAAAATGGCCAATATAAAAGATTTAAAAAAGAGGATTAAAAGTACTAAAGGTACTTTAAAAATCACTAGCGCCATGAAGCTTGTTTCTGCAGCAAAACTAGCAAAAGCACAGGCAAAAATTCAAGGATTAAAGCCTTATTCTAACGAACTTGATTCAACAATCAGAACTGTTAGTGCTCTTGCTACGGATTATTCACATCCTTTTTTAACTGAAAACTTAGATAACAAGCAATGTGTTGTTCTTCTTATTTCAGCTGATAAAGGTCTTTGTGGTGGTTATAATTCTCAGCTTGCTAAAACAACAAAAAATTATTTTGCAAAATCTGATTTAAGTCCAAAGTTTTTCTATATTGGTAAAAAATCAAGAGATCTACTTAAGAAAGATGTTAACTCGGGCAAGACTTATAGTTTTGACAAGCTTGAGCCATCTTTTGATGAAGTTAGATCAATTGCAAATGAATTGGCGAAGTTATTTACTAGTGGTGAAGTTGGAAAAGTTTTTGTTGCTTATAACTCGTTTGTTTCGGCACTTGAATTTACACCAACAGTAAAACAAGTATTACCTATTTCTCTAAAGAAAGAAGAAGTTGAAAAATTAAAAGAAGAATTTCCATTCGACTTTAAATATGAACCTTCACCGGAAATAATTTTAGATACATTAATTCCAGAAGTTTTTGTTTCATCTCTTTATACAGCTCAGTTAGATGCTGTAGCAGCAGAGCATGGATCAAGAATGAACTCTATGGAAAATGCGACTAAAAACAGTAAAGATATGGTTGATACATTAACACTTAAAATGAACAAATTAAGACAAGCAGCAATTACAACTGAGTTAATCGAAGTTGTATCTGGTGCAGAGTCATTGAACTCGTAGGAGAATAAAATGTCAGAAAACACAGGTATTATTAAACAGGTAATGGGACCCGTTGTAGACGTGGAGTTTCCAAGTGGAACACTTCCAAAAATTTACAATGCACTAAAAATGACAAACACAACTCTTCCAGGTGGAGAAGGTAATCTAGTTTGTGAAGTAGCTTCACACTTAGGTAACAATGTTGTTCGTACAATAGCAATGGATGCGACAGAAGGATTAGCGAGAGGACAAAAAGTTTCGGATACAGGAAAAGGTATTCAAGCTCCAGTTGGTCGCGAAGTTTTAGGAAGAATTATTAATGTTATTGGTGACCCAATTGATGAAAAAGGGCCACTAGGACATAAAAAATCTTATAACATCCACAGAGAAGCACCTCCTTTTGAAGATCAATCTACAAAATTAGAGCCTTTCTATACAGGGATTAAAGTTATCGATCTACTTGCACCATATGTTAAAGGTGGAAAGATTGGTCTATTCGGTGGAGCCGGAGTTGGTAAAACAGTTTTAATTATGGAACTTATTAACAACATCGCAACTCAACACGCTGGATTCTCGGTTTTCGCTGGAGTAGGTGAAAGAACAAGAGAAGGTAACGATTTATATGAAGAAATGAAAGAATCTGGAGTTATTGAAAAAACAGCTCTGGTTTACGGTCAAATGAATGAGCCACCAGGAGCAAGAGCAAGAGTAGCACTTACTGGTCTTTCAGTTGCAGAATATTTTAGAGATGAAGAAAAACAAGACGTTCTTTTCTTTGTTGATAATATCTTTAGATTTACTCAAGCAGGTTCTGAGGTTTCGGCACTTCTTGGACGTATTCCATCGGCCGTTGGTTACCAACCAACACTTACTACTGAGATGGGTGCTATGCAAGAGCGTATTACTTCAACTAAAGATGGATCTATTACATCTATTCAGGCTGTTTACGTTCCTGCGGATGACTATACCGATCCAGCTCCAGCAACAACATTTGCTCACTTAGATGCAACAACTGAATTATCACGTCCTATTGCAGAGCTTGGTATTTATCCAGCGGTTGATCCACTAAGTTCATCTTCAACTATTTTAACTCCTGCAATTGTAGGGGATGATCACTATAATACTGCAAGAGCAGTACAACAGATTCTTCAAAGATATAAAGAATTACAAGATATTATTGCAATTCTAGGTATGGACGAATTATCTGAAGACGATAAGCAACTAGTTGCTAGAGCAAGAAGAATTCAAAAATTCCTTTCTCAGCCATTCTTTGTTGCTCAACAGTTTACTGGTATTCCAGGACAATTTGTTACTATCGAAGATACAATTGTTGCATTCAAAGCAATTTTAGCTGGTGAAGTTGATAATTTACCTGAGCAAGCATTTTATCTTGTTGGAAATTTAGAACAAGTAAGAGAAAAAGCCAAAAGTTTACAAGGATAATTAAATGGCCAACTTTAAGTTAAATCTTTATACACCAAATGGAGTAGTTGTTAAGGGATTAGAATGTAATGATGTTTTAATTCCTACATCTCGTGGTCAGATTAATATTCTACCAGAGCATACTCACTTCTTAACTCAACTTGGAACAGGTGTTTTAACTGCGAAAAAAGGTTCAGATAGCGTTAAGCAATATTCTGTTACAGCTGGTGTTTGCAAAGTATTAAAAAATGAAATTACAATACTTTCTTATACTTCTGAAACAGATGAAAAAATTGATTTAAAGAGAGCCGAGTTTGCACTTAAGACAGCAGAAGATAAGTTAAGTGGTAAAGAATTACTTACTGAAGAAGATCAAATTAAGTATCAAAGAAAACTTGCTCGTGCGAATATGAGAATCCAGTTAGTAAAACAATTTTCTAAAAAACATTAAATAAATTAAGGCCCTCGAAAGAGGGCTTTTTTATTTGCCCCTACAGGACCAAAGTTTTCGGAGTCTTTTCCTCAGATAATCATATAATTTCATCATTTTATAAAATACCAACTAAAACGCTCAATCTTATATATATAGATTTTATCCAATATAGCGAATAAAATTTTGTAATGAGATTTTTTACAATTATTTTATTTCTATTTTCTATTCAAAGTTTTGCAGCCGATTTTAACAAAGAATTAAACTTGGAAAACGATTCTGATTTCTATAGAGACATCAAAGTAAATTTACCTCAATTTGATTTTAAGAGATTGCTTGGTTCAATTGATAGTGTTGTCTATTCAGATGTTGTTTCTATTAAACAATCAGGAAGAAAAAAAGACGATATGGTTTTTGTTACTTTTGATGATGGTGAATTAGGCCAAGCTCAAGAATCTGTTGATGCTCTAATTGAATTAACGGCAGAGAGTGTTGATATTGAGAAAAAGATCGTAAAAAAACTTGGAGGATTTGAAGTTGAATTTATGGATTCAGAAGAAGACAATTTATCTGATTCAGGTTCAGGTGCAATTTTAATAAATGATTCAGAAATGTTTAAGGACATAAGATCTTTAAAAGTTAAAGAAATTCAGCACCTTAATTTAAATGCTCAAATTCAGTATGATAATAATGAAATGTTTATCACATTTCCAATGTTTGAGAAGAGTTCATTTTATAAGAAATTTGAAGAATATTCTAATCGTGGATATTTAATAATCGAAATGTCCGAGAATATAAAAAGTTCTGTAATCGACGTAGATTTTGAAAATAAATATTTCTTAGATAATAAATACAATATTGTTG
>CAYGTU010000193.1:0-5497 GCA_964352945.1 uncultured Bacteriovoracaceae bacterium | reverse complement strand
CATCTATACCAGACACGCCCGTCAACAGTGTGTTCATTAAAAATGCAACTGTATTTTTAGAATTCATTAATGACCCTGATCACAAAAGTAAGTTGCTTCAATATATTTCTGAAAAAGAAAAAATAATCATTTCGAATATTAGATTAGAAACTCATACACTTGATTTAGAAAAGGCAGATCAAATTAATTTTAGATCTAAAATTGAAATTATGGATGAAAATTCTAAAAATGAAGAAAACTATTTAAAAGAAAAATTATTATCTAATAGATTTATTCAGGAAGCTCAGAATGTTTTTGGAAGTAAAATAGATAAAGTAGTTATAGATAAAAAGGATTAGTAATGAAAAACATGAATCAATTAATGAAACAAGCTCAGCAAATGCAAGCAAAACTAGCAAGTCTCCAAAGTGAATTAGCTACTAGAGAAGTAGAGGCTAGTTCAGGTGGTGGAATGGTTAAGGTTAAAGTAAATGGAAAGCAAGAGATTTTAAGCATAAATATAAATAAAGAATGCGTAGATCCTAATGATGTAGAAATGCTTGAAGAGTTAGTTTTCACAGCTGTAAACCAAGCGCTTAAAGATTCACAGGACATGGTTTCTTCAGCAATGAGTAAAGTAACTGGAGGAGCAAGTATTCCTGGCTTATTTTAATGATTGAATTACCTGAAAATATAAAATTCGCAATTAAAGAAATGTCTCGCCTTCCAGGAGTTGGAGAGAGAACAGCTTTAAGGCAAATTATGAATATCATGAATTGGAATGCAGATGAGATTAAAAGTTTTTCCCAGTCTTTTTACAATTTAGTTGATGTTAGAAAGTGTACTCAGTGTGGAATGTTTTCAGAGTCCGAACTATGCGATATCTGCCTTACAGAATCCAGAAAATCACGTAATTCAATTTGCGTTGTAGAGTCGATTACAGATTTAATGGCCATTGAAAATAGCGGTACTTTTAATGGTTTGTACCATATTTTAGGCGGAGTTTTAAATCCACTTTCTGGTGTTGGCCCTCAAGATTTAAAAATTGATATTTTAAAAGAAAGAGTTGAAAATTTAAAAATTGAAGAACTTATACTTGCTATTAATCCTTCTGTTGAGGGAGATGCGACAAGTTCTTATATAAAACAAATTATGCCCGCAGATATAAATATTCAGCGCATAGGTTTTGGGATACCTATTGGTGGTTCTCTTGAGTATTTAGACCCGATGACCATATCTAAGGCTTTGGAAAATAAGAAACAATTTTAGGAAGAACGTGATTGAAGAAAAAATAAATAAATTTATTACAGAGTACGACATGGATAGTGCCAATCATTTTCTCTTAAGAAAAGATGGTATATGTTTATACTCAAATTTTTCAAAAGAAGGCTCAGAGTCTACAATTGCACTTATGGCTGGAATGTGGCAAGCAAGTGAAGCACTTGGGAAGTTTGCAAATATAGAGAATGAAGAAGGAAGAATATGTTATGAAAGTTCTTCTAGCGGAATTATTATTCATAAATTAAATAATAATACTAATTTAATTTATGCTGTTCAATATTCAAATATTGTAAATCCAGGCTATATGAAAATGAAGCTTAAGAATATGATTAGCAAAATAGATGAAGAAAAAATTGAAGAAACTTATATTAATAACAAAATAAATTATAATTCAGAATTTTTATTTTCAGAAATTAGTGATGATGAAATTGATAGAATGTTTAATTTTTAAGGATTAGCTATGTCTTTTGTAAATTACCATACGAAAGAAATTAACTGTAAGATTGTGTATTATGGCCCTGCTTTAGGTGGGAAGACGACAAATATACAAAGTGTATATCAAAAAACAAGCCTGGCAAATAAAAGTAAAATTGTTACTTTAAATACAGAAAACGATAGAACTTTATTTTTTGATTTTTTGCCACTTGAACTTGGAGAAATTAGAGGATTTAATACAAGATTTCATTTGTATACTGTTCCAGGACAAGTTTTTTATGAGGCAAGTAGAAAACTAATACTTCGTGGAGTAGATGGAATTGTTTTTGTAGCCGATTCACAAGTTGAAAGGCTTGAAGCTAATATTGATAGCTATTTAGATCTTAAGAAAAATTTAGCCAATCAAGGACTTGATATAAAAAAAATTCCAATCATTTTTCAATGGAATAAAAGGGATCTGCCAAATGTTACTCCTGTAGAAGACTTAGAAAAAAAATTAAATGAATTTAATGTTCCTTCATTTGAAACCTCTGTCGTTGATGGCAAGGGAGTTTTTGAATCTCTTAAAATGATAAGCAAGCTTGTTCTTCTTAATATTAAGGGTGGTCTTAAGGCAAATGAATAAGTCATTTGGAGCACACTACTCTGTTCTATTAAAAGAAACCCTAGACTTAATTACTGAAAGCTCAGAAGATTCAAATTTAGTATTAGTTGACTTAACTTTTGGTGGTGGTGGTCATACATTAGCTTTATCTAAAAAATTTCCTAATGCGAAAATATATTGTACAGACCAAGATCAAGAGGCTTTTAAAAATGGCCTTGAAATAATTAAGAAGAATGAATTAGAGAACCGTATTTTTCTCTTTAATATTAATTTTGAAGAATTTCCTAAGTATTTCGAAAAAAATTACCCTGATCTAAAAATTGACGGCGTAATTGCTGACCTTGGTGTTAGCTCTCACCAATTTGATACAGCTGAGCGTGGGTTTTCTTTTCGATTTGAAGCAAATCTTGATATGAGAATGAACCTAGAAAACGATTTAACAGCAGAGACAATTATAAATGAATATGATCTTGAGGAAATTACTCAGATTATATTGGAATATGGTGAAGATAAATTTGCAAAAAGAATCGCTGAAAAGATGGTTGAAGATAGAAAAGTTGAGAGAATTACTTCAACAAAACAGTTAGAAAATCTAGTATTTCATTGTTATCCCAAAGCTCTTCGCCATGGAAAGATACATCCAGCTACAAAAACATTTCAGGCTTTAAGAATTGCTGTAAACAGAGAGTTAGATGTAGTGCAAAATGTTATTTCAAAACTGTATAAATTATTGAATAATAAAGGAAGGCTAGCTTTTATTAGTTTTCATTCTCTGGAAGATAGAATTGTTAAAACAGAGTTTAAGAATCTTGCATTAAATCATTTGGGGCTTTTAATAACAAAAAAACCACTTATGGCAACAGTAGATGAGTTAAAAGAAAACTCAAGATCAAGATCTGCAAAACTAAGAGTCATTGAAAAAAGTGAAACTTCGGAGTGTTTGAATGTCAAAGGTTACAAGAAAAAACGGAAAATCTACAAATAAAATAATCAACTTCATTACAAGTTCTCAGGGTATGCCCATCGTTTTAGCTTTTGTTGCATTAACAATATTCTTTGTTCTAATAAGAATGAAAGGTATTGAGCAAGATTACAAATATAACGAACTGGTTAAACAGATCGATAGAGTAAATATTGAAAATAAAGAGCTAAAAGCCAGAAAAGCTAGTCACATGTCTGTAAAAAAACTTAGAGAGATGGCCAATAAATATAATTTAAAAGAACCATCTAATAAACAAATAATCGTAATACCATAGGGAATTTTGAAAAATAGAATTATTATTTCATTTGTAATGTTTTGTGTGTTCTTTCTGATAGTTGCAGTGAAGGCATTTTACTTACAAGTTGTTAATAGTGATAAGCTTATTACCTATGCTGAATCACAGTTTATAAGAAATGTTAAGTTATATCCCAATAGAGGAAACATCCTTGATAGAAATGGAAATCCCTTAGCGATAAATGTTAAAACATATTCTATTTTTACAATGCCAAAGAAAGGTGCAAGCTATCGCTCTTTTGAAAAGCTTGAAAAAATCATACCTAATTTTTCTTATAAAGAATTTGTAACAAAGCTTAAAGTTAGAAATAAATTTACATGGATTGCTAGAAGAATAAAGTTAACAGATGAACAAGTGGAAGAACTCAAATCAATTTCAAATGTATATGTAGAGAAAAATTCAAGTAGATTTTATCCAAATCACGAACTTGCAGCGCAGGCCATTGGTTTTGTTGGAATAGATAACAGTGGATTATCCGGTGTTGAATCAGTTTTTAATGACAAGCTTAAAGGTGTGGCCCAAGTAATTAAATATTACAAGGATGCTAAGGGGAGACCAGTAAAATATAAATCATCAAACTTGGAGACAAGCGTAGAAGATATCTACTTATCTATCAATAAAGATATTCAAGCCGCGGCTGAAAGTTATCTTAAGGAAGCAGTAATTCATCATCAAGCTGAAATGGGTGGAATTGCTGTTATGGATGCTAAGACTGGCGAACTATGGGCCATTGCTAACTACCCTACTTTTGATCCAAATAAATGGAATTCCTACGAAGCAAAGAACAGAAAACTTGCTTTTATAACTGATCCTTTTGAGCCAGGCTCAACTTTTAAAACTTTTACAATCGCTTCTGCTCTAGAACATGAGACAGTTAAGCCAGATACAAACTATTATTGTGAGAAAGGTAAACTAAAAGTTGGCGATCACACAATCAACGAAGCAATGGATTCAAAGCAGTTTGAATGGTTAAGCGTTGAAGAAATTCTAAAGTATAGCTCTAATATTGGTACTACTAAAATTGCTTTTGATTTAACATTTCCAAATTTAAAAGAAACATTAGAAAAACTAAAAATCGGAGAAAAGACAGATATAGAATTACCAGGTGAATCTCGTGGTATTTTCACAAAAAAAGAAAATGTAAATCCATTAAGTTTATCAAACATAAGTTTTGGTCAAGGTGTTGCCACTACGGGTATTCAAATGTTGAGTGGCTACGCAGCTTTTGCAAATGGTGGGTATTTTGTAAAGCCTACGATACTTCTTCAAAAAGAGCCGCCTAAAAAGAAAAGAATTTTTGATAAAAAAATAGTTCACGATGTTGAGAAAATGCTTATTAAGGTTGTTGAAGAGGGTACTGGAAGCAAGGGAAAAGTAAAACATTTTGAAATCGCAGGGAAAACAAGTACGGCTCAAAAATCAGATGGAAAAGGCGGGTACAACGGCTACACTTCTGGGTTTATTGGTTATCCAACAAATGTTAAAGATAGATTCGTAGTCTATGTCTACGTGTCTGATCCTAAAGCAAATGGATATTATGGAAATACAGTTGCGGGATCTGTGTTTAATAATATTGCTAGCTTTATTCTTTATAAAAATAGAAATAACTTTCAAATGGCGAATGTAGAGCATCAAAAGAATACAACATTAGATAAAATACAACTAACCCATTCTTCTAGTCGATTTATTGGTGAAGGAAGAATGCCAAATTTAATTGGCCTTGATAAAAGAAATGTTAAAAAAATTCTAAAAAAACTTAATATCAAAGCTCAGATTTATGGATTTGGTATTGCTGAAAAACAATCTCCTGAGCCAGGTGAAAAGCTATCTTCAGCAGGGAATATTACAATAAAATTTAAAGCCAGGTGAGTTGAATAAGGGCTCAGCGTGTAGATCTAGTAGAGTTGTCTGTGGGACGTCG
>CAYGTU010000192.1:0-5520 GCA_964352945.1 uncultured Bacteriovoracaceae bacterium | reverse complement strand
CTAGTCTAATGAATCTTCAAACAAGTTCTTACGACGAGTTTTTACAAAAAGACATTTTACCTAATCAAAGAAAAGATGTTGGTTTACAAGCTGTTTTTAAATCGGTTTTTCCAATACACGATTTTAACAAAACAGTTTCTTTAGAATTTGTTAGCTATACATTAGAAGATCCAAAGCACTCTACAAAAGAATGTAGATCAAAAGGATTATCTTATGAGTCACCTTTAAAGGTTACTGTAAGACTTGTATTCTTTGATATAAATGAAGAAGACGAAAATGATAGAACAATCTCTTCAATTAAAGAGCAGGAAGTTTACTTAGGTAATATTCCTCTAATGACAGAGACAGGTTCTTTTATTTATAACGGGACTGAAAGAGTAATCGTTTCTCAGTTACATAGATCTCCAGGGATTATTTTTGAACACGATAGTGGGAAAAAACATTCAAGTGGAAAATTATTATATTCTGCAAGAATTATTCCTCATAGAGGTTCTTGGTTAGATTTTGAATTTGATCACAAGAGTATTTTATACGCAAGAATTGATAGAAAGAGAAAGCTTCATGCTTCTGTTGTTCTAAGAGCAATGGGATTTTCTGTAGCGGAACTTCTAGATATTTTCTACAAAAAAGAAACAATATATTTAAAAGATGGTGACTATAAAAGAGAATTAGATTTTTCTCTACTTGTAGGTACAAGAGCAGAAGAAGATATTATTTCGCCAAAAGATAAAAAAGCGATCGTTCAAAAAGGTAAGAAAATTACTAAACTTACTTTAAAGAAAATTGAAGAATCGGGATTGAAAACTCTTCCAATAAACATGGAAGAATTAGTTAATAAAGTTGTTGCTTCAGATATTTATGACGAAGAAACAGGTGAGATTATTTTAGCTGCTAACGAAGAGTTATCTGAATCTAAAATTTTTGACTTAATCCAGGCGGGAATTAAAACTGTAAAAGTTCTTTATATTGATAACGTTAATTACGGTGATCAAATTAGAAATACAATCGCTTTAGATAAAACTAATTCATCTGAAGAAGCATTAACTAAAATATTTGAAAGATTAAGACCAGGAGAGCCACCAACTCTAGAAGCATCAGAGCAACTATTCAATGGATTGTTTTTCGATGACACTAGATATGATTTATCAAAAGTTGGTAGAATGAAGATCAATTATAAATTTGGTCTTGATATTCCTGTTGAAAATACTGTTTTAACTAAAGACGATATTATTATGACTGTTAAATACTTAGTAAATCTAAGTAATGGTAAGGGTCTAGTTGATGATATTGATCACTTAGGTAACAGAAGAGTAAGAGCGGTAGGAGAACTTCTTGAGAACCAATTTAGAGTTGGTCTTGTTAGAATGGAAAGAGCTATCCGTGAAAGAATGAGCATCCAAGAATTAGAAACTATGATGCCTCATGATTTAGTAAATCAAAAACCTGTTGCAGCAGCTGTAAAAGAATTTTTTGGTTCTTCACAGCTTTCTCAGTTTATGGATCAAACGAATCCACTTTCTGAGGTAACACATAAGAGAAGACTTTCTGCTCTAGGCCCAGGTGGTCTTACTAGAGAAAGAGCTGGCTTTGAAGTTAGAGATGTTCACTCAACTCACTACGGAAGAATGTGTCCAGTAGAAACTCCAGAGGGACCAAACATTGGTCTTATTACTTCTTTAGCTACTTTTGCAAGAGTAAGTGAATACGGATTCATTGAGACTCCTTATAGAGTTATCAGTGAAGGCGGAAAAATTGAAAAAGACGTAAAGTATTTTTCTGCTTTCCAGGAAGAAGAAAAAATTATCGCTCAAGCTAGTGAGCAATTTAATGGAAAATCAGTTATTGAAGGTACATTAATTCCGGCTAGACGAGAGGGTGAATTAGCACTTGTTGATGGAAATGAAATTGAGCTAATGGACGTTGGTCCTTCTCAAATGATTTCGATTGCAACGTCATTAATTCCATTCCTGGAGCATGATGATGCTAACCGTGCCCTAATGGGATCAAACATGATGAGACAGGCAGTTCCTGTTGTAATCACTGATGCTCCGATTGTTGGTACTGGTATTGAATCAGTTGTTGCTAGAGATTCAGGAGCAATTCTTTTTGCACTTCACGGTGGAAAAGTAATCTTCGTTGACTCTAACAGAATTGTAATTCAAAGAGATAAATTTAAAGAAGACGAGTCAGGTGTAGATATTTATAAACTAGTAAAATATCAGAGAACAAATCAAAATACTTGTACTAACCAACACGCGTTAGTTAAAGAAGGTGATTTAGTTAAGGCTGGTCAGGTTATTGCTGACGGTCCTGCAACTGATAATGGAGATCTAGCTCTTGGCCAAAACGTTCTTGTAGCGTTCATGCCTTGGGGTGGATATAACTACGAGGATTCAATCCTTATTTCTGAAAATATGCTTGCTGAAGATGTATTTACATCAGTGCATATTGAAAGTTTTGAAATTGAATCACGTGATACAAAGCTAGGAAAAGAAGAGATTACTAGAGATATTCCAAACGTTTCTGAAGAAGCACTAAAAGATTTAGATGAATCAGGAATTATCAGAGTTGGAGCAACAATTAAATCAGGTGATATTCTTGTTGGTAAAATTACTCCAAAAGGTGAATCTCAACTTTCTCCAGAAGAAAAATTATTAAAAGCAATTTTTGGTGATAAAGCTGGAGACGTTAAGGATACTTCATTAAGAGTTCCTTCATCTGTTAAAGGTACTGTAATCAACGCACACGTTTTCACAAGAGAAGGTGTAGAGTTAGATGCAAGAAGTAAATCAATTATTGAAAACGATACTTCATTAATTAGAAGAGATGAGGCAATCGAAGTAAAGGCAATTCAAAAGTCTGCAATTAAGAAAATTTCAATGATGCTTAAAGGTCAAGCTACTACAGATAAACTTATCTCTGAAGATGGTTCAACAGAACTAATTGGAAAGGGAAGTGAAATTACTGAAGCTGCTCTTTTAAACATTCCATTCGATCTAATTGGATTTATTCCTTTAGAAGCAGCTCATGAAGAAAAACTTTCTGAGTATTTTGCAGACGTAAGAAACAGAATTAATATTGTTAGAACAAAATCTAATGAAGAAATAGCTAAGCTTAATAAAGGTGACGAATTACTTCCTGGTGTAATCAAGAAAGTAGTTATTTACGTAGCAATTAAGAGAAAGCTTCAAGCCGGTGATAAAATGGCTGGTCGTCACGGAAATAAAGGTGTTATTTCAAGAGTATTACCTCAAGAAGATATGCCTTATTTAGCTGATGGATCTCCAGTACAACTTGTTTTAAACCCTCTAGGGGTTCCTTCAAGGATGAATATCGGACAGTTGTTCGAATTACACCTTGGTTGGGCAGGTCGTGGTCTTGGTGAGAAAATTAATTACTTACTTGAAGAGCAAAAAGAGCTTCATGAATTAAAAGATTTAATTTCTAAAATATATGACAAAGAAGAAGTTGATTCATGGCTTAAGAAAGCTTCAGATAAGCAAGTTAGAGAGCTTGGTAAGAAGCTAAGCAAAGGTGTTCGTTTTTCTACAGCGGTTTTTGATGGTGCAGGAGAAGAAGACATTGAAAAAATGTTAGAACTTGCTGACTATGATAAATCTGGTAAGACAACATTGTTTGATGGGATTACAGGTGAGGCTTTCGCAGAGGAAGTAACTGTTGGTTCCATGTATATGTTGAAACTTCACCACTTAGTTGATGAAAAACTTCACGCTAGAAGTACTGGTCCTTATTCACTTGTTACTCAACAACCTCTTGGTGGTAAAGCACAATTTGGTGGTCAGAGACTTGGGGAAATGGAAGTTTGGGCACTTGAAGCATATGGGGCAGCCTATACTCTTCAAGAATTTTTAACAGTTAAATCAGATGACGTTGTTGGTAGAACAAGAATGTATGAATCGATTGTTAAAGGTGAAAAAGTGCTAGAACCAGGTCTTCCAGAATCATTTAACGTTTTAATTAGAGAGCTTCAAGCACTTGCATTAGACGTTAAGCTAGAAGAACCGAAGCTAGGTACTGAATTATAAAATTAAAACTAATATAGGATAGATAAATGAAAGATTTATTAAACTTTTTTGACAAGCCTAAAGATCCAATAAGTGTAGAAGCTATTTCTATTGCTATGGCTGCACCAGATACTATTCGTGAATGGTCATTTGGAGAGGTTAAAAAGCCGGAAACGATTAACTATCGTACGTTCAAGCCAGAGCGTGATGGTCTTTTCTGCGCAAAAATATTTGGACCAATCAAAGACTATGAATGTATTTGTGGAAAATATAAAAGAATGAAGCACAGAGGAGTTGTGTGCGAGAAATGTGGTGTTGAAGTAACACTTTCAAAAGTAAGACGTGAGAGATGTGGCCATATTGAGCTTGCTTCTCCAGTTGCACATATTTGGTTTCTTAGATCACTTCCTTCAAGAATTGGTGCTTTACTAGATTTAACTTTAAAAGATCTTGAAAGAGTTCTTTATAATGAAGCATATGTTGTTCTTGAAGCTTCAGAAGCTGTTTCTGATGATATTGAAGTTGGTTCAGTTATTTCTGAGCAAAAATATCACGACTTAGAAGCAGCTGGGATTGATTTTAGAGCTGGCATGGGTGGAGAAGTAGTTAAAGAATTACTTTCAAAAATCGATGCAAACACACTATATAGAGAATTAAGAAGAGCTCTCGATGAAGCAACTACTGATTTAGCAAAAACTAAATTAATTAAGAGATTAAAAGTTGTTGAATCAATCATGAAATCTCCAAATGCTCCAGAGTGGTTCATGATGGATGTTATTCCTGTATTACCGCCAGATTTAAGACCGCTAGTTCCACTAGAGGCTGGAAGATTTGCTACTTCTGATCTTAACGATTTATATAGAAGAGTTATTAACAGAAACAACAGATTAAAAAGATTAAAAGAATTAAATGCACCAGAAATCATTATTAGAAATGAAAAAAGAATGCTTCAAGAAGCAGTAGATGCTCTTTTTGATAACGGTAGACGTGGAAAAGTTTTCACTGGAGCAAATAAGCGTCCATTAAGATCACTTTCAGATATGTTAAAAGGTAAGCAAGGTCGTTTTCGTCAAAATTTACTTGGTAAAAGGGTAGATTATTCAGGACGTTCGGTTATTGTTGTTGGGCCAAACTTAAGATTACATCAATGTGGTCTTCCAAAGTTAATGGCTTTAGAACTTTTCAAGCCATTTATTTACAATAGATTAATTGAAAAAGGTCACTGTACAACTATTCGTGTTGCAAAAAGAATGGTTGATTCTCAGAAGCAAGAAGTTTGGGATATTTTAGAAGAAGTAGTTCAAGAGCATCCAGTTTTATTAAACAGAGCACCTACTCTACACAGATTAGGGATCCAAGCTTTTGAACCAGTATTGATTGAAGGTAAAGCGATTAGACTTCACCCAATAGTATGTAAAGCAATCAACGCTGCCTTTAAGAGTGACAAGATGGCAGAACACGTACCTCTATCAATAGCAGCACAAATTGAACGAAA
>CAYGTU010000191.1:0-5657 GCA_964352945.1 uncultured Bacteriovoracaceae bacterium | reverse complement strand
CTCCTTCTAGAACAAATCTTTTTTCTTTATCTTGATGAGTTAGATAAGTAGAAATTAGCATCACTTTAAGTAAGTCAATTGAATCACTTAGACCTCGGTGAAGTTCTTTTTCCGCTAATTTGTAATTTATAATAAAGTTTTCTAGCTTTAAACTAGATTCACCAGGATTTAATAATCCAAGATAAAGAAGAGAGTCATGATAGCTTTCGCGAACATTAGCCGCGTCTTCGCCTGTTGTGACTCCTTCATCAAAATATCTTTTTAAAAAAGATTTTTCAAAATCACTGTTATGAGCAATTATACTATGCCCTGAAACCTCAAGGAGATCATATTCTACATCTTCCCAAAGAGGTGCTTTTTGGGCCATCGCTTGGGTTATACCGGTAAGTTTTTGAATAAATTTTGAGATAGGAAAACTTGGTCTAACTAATGTTGAATATTGTTTAATTAATTTAGTACCTTCAAATTGTAAGTATCCTAAATCAATTATTTCGTCCAAACCAGCATCTATACCTGTTGTTTCAATATCTAATAAAGTCCATTTTCCTAATTCTTTTGACATTCGACGCTCTGCTGTAATTGATAAACTCTCTATATAGTATTAGCAGATATTACCTAAATATGATAACTAGAATTACTAAAGATAGGAGAATTCAAAAAAAATGAGCGCAATCATATTTCAAATCCAATCATTTCTTATAGTTGCAGTTTTCGTATTTGGTGTAATTAAAAGAAAAAACAGAAAACTTCATGTCAAAACAATGATGACTGGAATCATTTGGGATGTTCTACTTATTCTGCAAATAGAACTAACAAGAAGTGCCATTGCGAAGGCAAGTAAAGCTATAACAAATAGCATGATTTTAAATATTCATGTCTCTCTTGCTGTGACTTGTGTTTTGTTTTATATCGCAATGTTTATAACAGGAACTAAGTTACTTAAAGGCGATAATTCAGTTAGACCAAGACATAAAGTCCTTGGTATAACTACATTAAGTTTAAGAATACTAGTGCTTATAACTAGTTTTTGGGCCGTACAATAGGAGTTTTGATGAATCCACTTGATGAAGTGAAAAACTTAATTGAAAGTAATATAGCCGACGCTATTGTTAAAGTTGGAGACCTTACGGGCACTCAAGATCATTTAGATATATTTGTTGCTTCAAATGAATTTAAAGGAAAACTTCTGATTGATCAGCATCAAATAATTATGGATATTTTAAAAGAAAGTTTAAAACAAAAAATACATGCAGTTCAAATTAAAACAATGACACTTGATAAATATAATCAACAGGAGAAATAAAATGACAAATAATCCATTTAATATTTTAAACCCTAATTCTGTTCCTGAAGAAGTTAAAGGATCAAAAGAAGATACTGTTGAGAGAATCAAAGAAATTATCTCATCAGGAGATTTAGTACTTTTCATGAAAGGAAATGCTCAAATGCCAATGTGTGGGTTTTCAGCAAACACAATTGCAATATTAAATCATTATGGAAAAAAATACAGAACATTTAATATTTTAGACGACATGAATGTTCGAGAAGGTATTAAAGCATACTCAAACTGGCCAACATTCCCTCAATTATACTTTAAAGGTAAACTTGTGGGAGGTAATGATATCATTACTGAAATGCATGAGTCTGGTGATCTTAAAGAGATTATTGATACAATATAAATGATTGGCAATATACCTAGAGATAAAAGCATTCCTATCATTATTCATGGAGCAGGAATCTCTGGTTTAGTTGTTGCTTATTATCTAAAAAAGTCTGGAAGAAACATAACTATTTATGAAAACAACAAAGTTGGTGGACTCATCCAGACTTATAAAGCTAAAAATTGCTATATCGAACCTGCTGCTCACACTATTTACACTAATAAAGATATTCTCGATTTAATACATGATTTAAAGCTAGATTATATAAAATCTCCTTCCAAACTTAAAAAATTCATCTTTAGAAATAGTAAAATCTCTAAACCTTTAACTTTAAAAGAAATTATAACTATTGTTCCTAATGTTTTTAAAAAGACCCCACAAAACATCGTAACGATTAAAGATTTCCTCTCTCCACTTTTATCTGAAGAGATAATAGATGATGTTGTCTCATCAGCTCTGACTGGAATTTACAGCATGGGAGCAGACGATTTACATTTCTACAGTGTATTTAAAAAAGAAGCCCATGGTGAAAGTTATTTTAAATTCTTTAAGTCACTTTTTGGAAAAAAAGATTCAGAAAGAGCTTCTATAAGTTTTCAAGGAGGGATTTCAACCTTTATTAGAACTTTAGAAAATGAACTTATAGAAAATATAAAATATGAACCATGCTCTATCGATGAAAAGGGACACCATCTTATTTGCACCAGTGCTTACGATGCTGCTCTAATTTTAAAACCAAAATACCCAGTAGTGGCAGATTTATTATCTTCGATCCCCTATTTAAAACTAGCGGCTACAACTTTTGTTACTAAAAACAGATCTCTAGATTTAGAAAACTCATTTGGTGTTTTAGTCCCCAAAAGTGCAAATCTAAAAATTAAAGGTATTGTCAGTTCTTCTGAAGTTTTTCCTGCACTTCATAATCAAGGATTTCATTCCTACAAAACAATCCATAGCATTGCACCGAAAGATGACATTAGAGCTGAATTTAATTATTTACTTGGACACCTCGATATTGACGAAGAGCTGACAACTGAATGGCAAAGATCGATTCCTGCTTATAACTTAGAGCGATTTGAATTAATTAAGAAAATAAAAGAACTTCCTATGAATAATGTCACTTTATTTGGTAATTATATTCAAGGAATTAGCATTCGAGACTTAGTTAGTTCTGCTAAAAAGCTAGCTGATTGAAATAGGAGATGTATGAAATTAATTATGAGCGGTGGCGGCGATTCGGAAAACTTTGTAGAGCTTGATAAGCATTTTCTTTCACTACTCCCTAATAATCCAAATCTCCTTCTCATTCCTATGGCGGGAGAACCTGAAACCTATGACGATGCCCTTGATCGTATTGTAGATACATTCTCAACTATTCATTTTAAAAATATTGAAATGTGCCTCGATTTAAATGAACTTGATTGGGATTATCTAAAAAACTTTCATGCAATTTACATTGATGGTGGAAATACGTTTAGGCTAATGGATCAAGTTAGAAAATCTCACTTCTATGAATTATTGAAAAAATTTATATTTAACGGTGGCGTTGTAAATGGTGATAGCGCTGGGGCCATCATTCTTGGTAGTCATTTAGAAACTGCTCACTTTGGTGATGAAGGTGATGAGAATGAAACAGAACTAATCTGCTATCAAGGTCTTACCTTATTAGGAAATATTGCTATTCATTGCCATTATCAAGATCATGAAGAACAAGAAATTCTAGACTTCGTCCATGAATTTGGAATTCCAGTTATTGCTTTAAATGAAGCAGCAGGAATTTCAATAATCAATGGTATTTTAAAAGTTATTGGTAGAATGAAAGTCGATTTATATACACTGAATGGTAAAATTGAAATTCAACCAAAAGGTGAATTTAAGCTTTTTTAAAATCTAATGAAAACTTCTGTTATATAATGTTTTTAGGTATTGATACATCATTGGATCTTTTGTTTTAGCTCTTGTTTCTAAATCAGAAAGTAAACTAAGTGTTCTCTTAATTATATCTTGATTCCAAATATTTTTAACCGCTAAAATCTTCTTATCAAATTTCGTTTTATAGTCTTTAGTCTCTATTGCTGCTGGATCAAATACTTTTATTAATGTTGACTGTATAAAAATAAATAGCTCTAGTAGTTCTGAATAACTTGGCTTAACCGTAATAAGAGTTTCAAAAAATTTCAAGAATTCTTTTTCAATAAAGACTTCACATAATTGAAATTTATTAAACCTTTCATCAGAAACAATACTTTTTAATTTCTCTAGAGTAATTTTGTCATTTCCATATTCAAGGCTAAGCATATTTAAATACTTTAAATAATCTCCAAAGTCTTGATTTACCATATCCATGAAGACCATTTTGGCATTACTATCAAAATTTAAATCCAAACGTTTAGTTAAAAAATTAAATAATTTATCCCATTCCCAAAACTTAGGGGGATTAAATTTAACAGAAGTCACCGTATTTATTTTTTTAAGTTTTGAATAACAATCATTTTCTTTCATGAAGATTAGAATCAATGCTCTATCATTAATAAAGTCGGCAATTGAAAGTAACTTGTGTTGGACTTCCTTTTTTATATCTTGAGCTTCTAAAATATAATAAGAATCAACATTTCCAAAGAGAGAAAGGGATTCAAAATTATCTTCAATCCATTCAACTGTTAAATCTTTTCCCGTTAAGGTAATGAGATTAGATTTAACAGTCTTGGGTATTTCTTCTCTTATATAATTTACTGAATAAGGATCTGAAAACAAAAACGAAAAGACACCACTTTCACCAGTCGTTAAGCTTGAACTATTTGCCTTAAAAAAATCCCAGATAGTCCAATCAGAATGCATAAAGAATAATATCCTTAAATTGGGAAGCTGCTTGTCTTGCTAGTTCTTGAGTAGCTCTATTTTTCGAACCATTTGTTTGAGTTGAGGTAACTACGTTTGCCGAACCTTCAAATACTTCATGGGTATAAACTTCAGATAAGTTAAAAGTATGATTAAAAACAATTTTTCCGTTAGCCTCAAGAGATTCACCTAGTGAAGATTTTAAAACTTGAAGCTCTTCAATTGTTGGATTTTTTATTACAACAATCTGTAAAGTAACTTCAATCATTGTTCGTGCTGGAATAGAAAACTTATCTCTTGCTCCAACGTTACTAACGGTTGAATTACTCGCTACCCTTTGCGAGCTAGTCGTTAAAGTTCTAGCAAGACTGGGTTTTGATTTAATAATACCAATAATAAAATTTTTCTCTCCTGGAGCATCAACAGGAACAATTTCCAAGTTGTCATATTCTCTTAACAACAATGAAATTTCTGAAGTAAATGAGGAAGATAAATTTGGAATAGTAGATTGATTTAAAAAAGCAGGAATAGAAATTCTTCTAATATTATACTGAGCAAACGGATTCTTTTTACCAACGAATCGATAACCTTGACACGACGTCCCAATCAATAACATAAGTACTATTACTACTTTTAACATAGTTTTTTTTATCATGATGTTTCGCATACGTCAGCATTATGTTAATTGTTTTATATGAGCAAAACCTTATCTCAATTACTTAATCAAAAAGATTATCCTAAAAAGAACAAAAACTGGAAAAGATCTAAGAAAGAAGGGATTTATGATGGGTCTTGTTTTGATTTTTTTAATCTCATCAAGGAATGGCCTACTATTATTGGCCCCATGCTCAGTGAGAACACAATACCAATTAAAATTCAAAATAAGGCCTTAGTTGTTATTATTAGGCATTCTTCTTTTTCCACACACCTTCAATTTTTAGAAAGTGAAATAATAAAAAAAGTAAAAAATCAATTTCCCAATTTAAATGGACTTATTTCAAAAATCCATTTCATAAATTCTTCAAAATTTTTTGATGAAAAGAAGAAAATGGAAGATATTTCAAGCAAGAAATTTGCAAAAATCGAAGAAGAAACATTTCATAAATACTCTCCAGATTTTGCTATTATTGAAAAAGAATTTGAAAAACTTCAAAAGCT
>CAYGTU010000190.1:0-5742 GCA_964352945.1 uncultured Bacteriovoracaceae bacterium | reverse complement strand
GCAAAATCTAAAATCTCACTGGCATCAAGAGCTTTTTCCGTCATTACCTTTGAATGCCAGTAACTTGCCCAGCCTTCATTCATTATTTTAGTAATTCTTTGAGGTAAAAAATAATAAGCTTCTTCTCTAAGTATTCCAATAATATCTGCCTGCCATTCAAGTATAGGTGCATGTTGAATTAGAAAACGCATAATATCTTTTTCAGGTTTGAAAACCATATTTTCTTTTTCATTAAAATTCTTATTTCTTGAATTATTATTTTCTTCTGCAGATCCTCTTTTCTTATCTCTCATAAACGTTTTAAGAGCTCGAGAACGATCGTCATTAACAAATTCTCTATCCTTCTCATCTTCAGCAATTTCTTCAAGCTCGGCACGAGATCTAATAACCTCATTAGTTTCAAAAAGATTATTAATATCTAATAAATTCTCTAGTGATAAAACCTTATCGATGAATGTTTCAACCTGATCAGCGCCGTACTTATCCATATAGCGACGAACTTTAGTTCCATGATTGGCCATAACGTCCATCATTTTTCTATTGGTGTTTTTAAACCAATAGTTATTCTTAAAAAAATCATTATGCGCATAAACATGGGCCATTACAATTTTTTGATCTACCCAATTATTAACTTCTAATAAATAAGCATAACAAGGATCTGTATTGATAACCATTTCATAAATTTTCTGAAGTCCGTATCTATAACCTTGGCTCATTTGATCGTAATCCATCCCGAATTTCCAGTGAGGATATCTATTAGGAAAACCACCTTGAGCTGCTAAAATATTTATTGTATCGTAATCGCACATTTCAAAAACTTGTGGAAAAAAATCAAGGCCATAATCTAGGCAATATTTTTCGATTTCAGTCTTTAGATCAAGTAACTTACCTGCAATGGGTTTAGTTCTATTCATTATTTACCTTTCCCCAAAAAATCTTTTATGGAATCTAAAATCGCCTCTTTATTTTTAATTTTACTTAAAACAACCTCATCATGATTATTTCCATATTTATTAGCTAAGTCTTTATAGAATTGTCCTGATCCGTAACGAGATTCGACCTGTCCATAACAAAACATATTTGAACTTGGAATAATAAATTCATCTAATAATTTTAAACATGTTTTAGTATCTTCTGTTGACCAGTTATCACCATCTGAGAAATGAAAGGGATAAATATTCCATTCCGCTGGATTGTAATCATTCTGGATTATCTCTTTACATAAATTGAAAGCAGATGAAATCAAAGTACCACCACTTTCTCTTGTTCTGAAAAATGTATCTTCATCAACTTCTTTAGCTGTGGCATCGTGAATAATATAACGAATTTCTATATCTTTATACTGGCTTTTTAACCATAAATTAATCCAAAAACTCTCCGTCCTTACTATTTCTTTTTGTTCGTCCCCCATTGATCCGGAAACATCCATCATATAAATAACAACGGCACTGTTTTGTGGCTCAACTTTTTGTTCAGCTGAACGGTATCGAAAGTCTGATTTTCTTGGAACTATCTTTGGCCTGCTAGGATCATAATTACCCATAGCAATTTGTCGTTTAAGGGATTCTTTATAAGTTCTCTTTAAATGCTTTAATGAATCAGGTCCAACTGATCCAATATTTGTGTACTTATCTGAAGTAGATTCAATCTGCTGCTTTCCCTTTGGTTCAATGTTAGGAAGCTCAAGCTCTTCACCAAGTATTTTTGCAAGCTCATCAACACCCATCTCAACTTCAAGCTCTTTAGCTCCTTCACCTTCACCGGCTTCCCCTTGCCCAGGCTGTCCGTTTGGATCGGGCTTTCCATCAACTGGATCACCTTTTCCACCGTCACCTTGACCAGTTCCACCCTCAGATTTATCACCATATTTAAAACGTGGAATATCAATACTTGGCATAGGTATGGTAAATTTATCATTACCTTTAGGAAGAATTTGTTGTCCTTGGGATACATACTTTCTTAAATTATCTCGGATTTTTCCTTTGATAATTTTTCTAAATCGAGCATGATCCCTTTTTATAGGATGATCCATAATTTCCTTATGACTTTATTGAGTCACCTTTAGCAAAAATTGAAGCTACAAAATTTAAAGCATCAGTAGCGCAAATTTCACAGTAACCAAAGTTTTTGATTAATCTAGTTTTTACAACTTCAATCTTTTCTTGGGTTGCTTTGTCTACAACATTAGAAATAATTGTCGTAAGCTTTATAGAATCTTTTTGATCTTCAAATAACTTTAATTCCAAAGCTCTATGTAATCGCTCATTCATTTTATAATCAAATTGCTTCCCTTCAATTGCAAGAGCACCAATATAATTCATGATTTCTCTTCTGAAATCATCCTTTCTTGATTCAGGAATATCAATTTTTTCTTCCACACTTCTCATAAATCTTTCATCAGCTTCTTCAAGTTGATTTGAATATTTATTACGAATTTTTTCTTTCTGAGTATAGGCCTTAACGTTATCTATATAATTAGCACATAAAGTAGAAATTGCACTTTCGTCAACACTGATTGCTTTTTGAACATCATTTTTAACGATATCTTCATACTCTTGTCTAACAATTGCCAAGTTCTCTTTGTAGTGATCTAGTTGATCCATACTACTAATTAGAGCGTGATGCTTTAATCCAGATTCAAGTTCATTAAAAACCATAAACGGGTTCAAACAACCTGTATTTGAATTTTTAACCAAAGCATTTGAAATTTTATCTTGAATATATCTCGGAGAAATACCTTCTAGACCTTCACGATTCGCTTCTTTTCTTAGCTCTTTAACATTATCTTCATTATAACCTGGGAGGGTTTTTCCGTTATAAAGCTTAAGCTTTTGAAGTTTTGTAAGATCTGCCTTTTTTGGTTCTTCAATTCTTGTAAGTACTGACCACATACTCGCCATATCAAGTGTATGAGGAGCAATGTGAACTGGAAGTGTATTAGAATTAAAATCTTTTTGATAAATTTTAACTTCTTGATCAAGTCTTGTAATATAAGGAACATCAATTTTAACAGTTCTGTCTCTTAGTGCTTCCATGAACTCGTTATTTTGTAATTTTCTAAACTCTGGTTCATTTGTGTGACCTAAAATTACTTCATCAATATGCGTTTGAGCGAATTTTTTAGGTTTAATTGATTGCTCTTGCGAAGCCCCAAGTAAATCATATAAAAAGGCTACATCTAGTTTTAACATCTCAATAAATTCAACGATACCACGATTGGCAATATTAAATTCACCATCAAAATTAAAAGCACGTGGATCTGAATCTGAACCGTATTCAGCGATCATTCTATAGTTGATGTCTCCTGTTAATTCAGTAGAGTCTTGATTCTTCTCATCTTTAGGTTGGAAAGTACCAATCCCGATTCTATCTTTCTCAGAAAGCAATAATCTTTTTACTCTGATATGATTTTCAATTACTTTATTCCAGTCACCATTGTATTTTTTCATGTACTCATTCATGATGAAACGACATGCTGGATTTACTTCACCTTTAACTTTTATTTTATATGTTTGATTATCAGCAACTAACTCACTTACAAATTTATGTCTGACATCAATTGGAATAAGCTTTAATGGATCTTCATGCATTGGACAGCTAAATACTGTTTTGCCTCCAAGAATTGGAGTTGCTTCACTGTCATACCATTCATAAGTATAAAGTGCACCTTCATCAGTTTTCGAATAGTGTTCAATACCTTTTTTTAGAAGTCTTGCAATCGATGACTTTGCTGATCCTACCGGCCCGTGTAGAAGTAAAACTCTTTTTTCTGTTCCATAACCATTGGCTGCAGATTTAAAAAAGTTAACTAATTTCATTAAGTGAACATCAATTCCAAAAATTGCATCTTTCCCCTCTTCTAATGGATCATCAAAAAAGTGGTATCGAGTTATTTCTTTTTTATATTCTGTATATTGGCTAGTTCCGTATGATTGAATGATATCATTCAAACGTTGAAAAGCGTTACGAGCAATTGCTGGATTCTTTGCAACAAGATTTACATAATCTTGAAAATTTCCATTCCAATGAAGATGTGAAAAATCCTCTTTATTAAAATTGCTATCAATGAATTTGTGAACATCAATCTTACTCATTTGGGGGCCTCCATGAACCGAATCATCTTAAAAAAGATCCTAATAATATTTTAAACGCAGAATCCAAATAGACCAAGGAATTTCGCATTATAAATATCTGAATTTGTTCAATTTACAATACTAGCTGTTTTTTATTGAATAATTCTACAAATTTCTTTCTTTTTTTTGTCTAACCCCTTAAAATATTGAAATTAACTATTTTTTCAAAAAAAGGACCTATTTTGGGCATTTTGTTTTCAGGATCTACTAATATTGGCATGAAAAGAAGTACAAACCAGGACTCAATATGCCTCTACCCTGAAAAATCATTTTTCGTGGTAGCTGATGGAATGGGTGGTCATAATGGTGGAGATATTGCCTCTCAGCTAACAGTAGCCGAATTGCCAAAGATTTTAGATTCAAATATTGATCTTGAGCCAACTGATCTGCTTTCTAAATGTATTTTAGAAGTAAATAATTTGATATTTTCAAAGGCACAAAGTGATCCTAACCTCAAAGGAATGGGAACAACAGTAGTAGTTAAATATTTTAAAGGTAAAAATTTATATATTGGAAATGTCGGGGACTCTAGGGCCTATTTAATAAATAATAAGCACCTCTTTCAACTAACTAAAGATCATTCATTGATCCAAGAAAAAATTAACATGGGCATCTATTCTAGAGAGCAGGCTGCTTTTGATACACAAAAAAACGTTATTATCAAAACAGTGGGATTTGAAAAAGATGTTCAAGCTGATGTATTTACCTATAAGGTTTCAAAAAATGATATCTTTCTCATCTGCTCAGATGGACTAAGCGGCTACGTAAGTGATCCTGATATACTGCACTTGGTAAATAAAATTATACCCGAGCCACAGCACGCTACTCAACAACAAGTTGATGAATTGGTATCCGCCTTAATTGGTCAAGCAAATAGTAACGGCGGAAAAGATAATATTTCCGTCATTATTTCTGTAGCGCAATAAATCTTTTTAGAAAATTTCTTTCCAAGTGAACATATTAAAATTAAAATATGATTTTAATATGTTAGACGATTGGAGATCTGCTTGAATAAGTTTTTTACAATTATGTTTATCCCAGAAAAAGACAGTAAAGTTAAAAGCTTTCGAATTCCTTCAATGGTTTTCAAATCGTTTTCTTTAATTGCAGCTTTAATTATAATTTTAGTTTCTATTTTTGTTTATGACTACTGGAAAATTCTTGGTCAAGTTTATGAGAACAAACATTTATCGCTAGAAAATAAACTTCTAAAAGAACAAGTTCAATTATTTCAAATGAAAATGAATACTCTCGTTGATAATATTAATAGAATCGAGACTTTAGAAAAAAAACTTCGAGTTCTCACTGGTCTTTCCAATGTTGATTTAACCAAACCTTTAATAAATGAACCTCAAACAAAAGAAGAAGGTGATCAAACACCAGTTCAAATCAAAAAGGATTCTACATATTTCAATAAAAATACTATTGAATTTAATGATATGTATTCATCACAAAAATTTAATGAACTTAAAACTCTTTATGCTCAAAAAACCGCCTATAAATTAAATCTTTCAAAGAATTTTCAAATTACTAAAACTTGGACAAAACAAGTTAATGACAGCATTGACTTTAGTAAAAACTTTGCAGTATTTGATTTTAAATATGAAAG
>CAYGTU010000189.1:0-5783 GCA_964352945.1 uncultured Bacteriovoracaceae bacterium | reverse complement strand
GTAATAGATGAAATAAACCCTCCAAATGTTCCTGAAAAAATAATAAGAAATAAGCTCTTAGGTGTTTTAGAAACTTCACTTGTGTTTAATTTTTCTTTTGTAAGAAAAAGGCGAAGCGAGAGGGCAATTAAAATGCATCCAAATATTTTTTTTACAATATGGCTTGGTAGGCTTTGAATTAGAAAAGAACCAATGACAGCTCCTATAATGCAAAAAATTCCAATTTTAAAACCTAATTTATAGTCAATCTTTTGACCTCTGTTATAAAATTTAAAGCTATTTATAGTCGAATTTACAAATATCAATGCCAGTGAAGTTGATATTACTATTGTAGACGGTATGCCTTTAAAGCAAAGATAAAGGGAAGGAACAATAATTGCTCCCCCACCTATGCCTAAGAATGTGGACAGAAAACCAACAATGCATCCAATGAGGAGAATAATACCTATAATCATTTTTTAATTATATAGAATTAATCTCATTTGTAACCTTGTTTTAAATGAGTATAATTTTTAAATGAGTACTGAATTAATAATTATTTCAATTTTAAATTTAATAGTTTTAGTTGTTGCTTTTGTACTACTAAAAAGATCTTTAAACAATTCCTTAGAACTTTCAATGTCTAAACTTCAGAATGAAAATATGGGGCAAGTTTCAAAAATGCAGATTGATTTTTCAGATAGATTAAGTGGCACACTTGATATAGGGCTAAACAAGACACATAAAACTTTAGAGACTGTAATTGAAAAAGTATCAAAAGTTGACTCAGCCTCTGATCACGTAAAAGATTTAGCTCAGCAAGTTTTAAAGTTACAAGAAATTCTAACGGATAAAAAGTCTAGAGGTAGTTTTGGGGAAGCAATCTTAGAAAATTTATTATCAAATGTTTTAGGGGCTCAATCAGATTCCACTTACCAGCTACAATATAAATTTAAATCTGGTGTAATAGCTGATGCAGTATTAATAACCTCTGGTAATTTGTTTGCCATAGATTCTAAATTTCCTCTTGAAAATTTTTCAAAGTTAAGTGAATCTGAGGATTATGTAAAAGAATTTAAAAAGAATATCAAAAAGCATTTAGATGATATTTCTAGTAAATATATCATTAGTGGAGAAACACTTAATCAGGCCATTATGTTTATTCCTTCAGAGGCCATATTTTCAGAAATATATCAGAACCATTCAGATCTCGTAGAATATTCTTGGAATAAAAAGGTTTGGATGAGCTCTCCCACAACATTACTCGCCATTCTAAACTCTATTATTTTAATGTTGGAACAGAAAAAGCGTGACGAAAAGACTGAGGTAATACATCAAGAATTAATGTCATTGGCCACTGATTTTTCTCGTTTTAAAGAAAGATGGGATAAAATGAGTATTAAGTTAAAATCATCCTATACAGATATAGAAAATCTTTCAATTTCGACTGATAAAATTAATCGGAAGTTTGATAAGATTTCCACCGCTGATTTCTAATATATCCTGAATTTTTACCTATATTATGCCGATATATATTCAATGTATAAATATTTTATTATTTTCATTTTTATACTCTCTTTCTCTCTTCATGCTAGTGATTGCGGTAAAGTTGGCAGCATTGATCAAAGAATTAAAGATTGCAGTAACAATAAATATTTTAATAAAAACTTCTTAATACTTACAAAAGATAAAAACAGAGAATTCTTATACGAAATAGGAACAAACAATTCTTGGTCTTATGAAGTTGAGAGTTATAAAGAATGTGTAGGTATTTATAATAAACCAAAAAAAGATGATATTTTAAGAGTCAAAAAAAAGGGACTGCTCACAACTGATAAGTATCGTTGTGTAGCTAATCTTAAAGATCAAGTCCTTATTGATCTTAGGAGCCTAAGATTTGATGAATAATCCTTTTATTATACTCTTAATTATAATGGTTTTATCTTGTCAGCCAAAGGATAGATCTCCTTCAAGCATTGAGCATAATTTAAGATTTGCCACACTTGATATAGGCGAGGATTCAAAATTAATTCTAATGGGGCTAAATTGTGAAAGTATTAGCCCAGAGTGTTTTGATATAAAAGAGCTGGGCTTTAGTTATTATAAAAAAGAAATTAATTTTTTAAAACCGTTATTTTTAATAACTCAAAAAAACAAACAAATCGAAACAGTTCATACTTTCGAATATGGTAATAGAAAATTTAATCTTCGAACAAAAAAGACCATGGAAGATGAGGATAGTTTTTATATAAATCTTAACGCTGAAAAAATTAAAGCAAAGATTCCAAATCGTTTAATAGACAATCCAAATGTGAAAAGGCTGAAAAAGCCAAATAGTTATTATAAAATTTTATTATATGCACTCGATTTTACACCTTTAGCACCTATATCAATAACCTTAAATGAAATTCGTAAAATGACTCAATCTAGAAAATCCTATCAAGCTTTTTACTTGATGAGATTTATTGAAATGATTGCTATAGAAAATAAATTTCCCGAATTTGAGGATTTGCTATCAAAAGATAGTCTTCTTGAGCTAGGTGGTGCTCTAAGAATCCGACATAAAGATGAATCCCTTCCCATTTCTTCCTTGGGAGTTCATAACAGACATAAGAAATCTTTTTTTGATAATTATATTCGATTCAAGACTGAGACTCAATCAGTGAATATGCAAAAATTAGTTTTAAGGGCAAATGAAGAGGGTTTAATTGTAATCCCATATGCTAGAGATCTAGCAGGCCTATATTTTGACCCCAAAAAAGAATTTAGACATGATTTATTTAAAAAATTTCTTTTAGATACAAAAGATATTAAAAAGATTGAAGATAGGTATAAAGATATTATTGGTGAAGATTCACAACTTGTCCCTTTAGGTCTATTCATGATGAGTGAAAGTCATGCGCCGACTGAAATCATAGATTTTATTAATCCTAATTCTCCTGTGAAAAAAGAAATAGTCGCATCTATCCTAGGTTATGCAGCTAAAATGGGAATGACCTTTATAAACAAACAAGTATTATCTATCTCTATGACAGCAGGTCGAAAAATTGTTGAGATCATTTTAAAAAAGAAGGGCTTTACAGTTTTTACCAAACGACTTAATTCTGAAGCAGAATTAGCTGCTATTATGGACATGGGCACTGTTGATTTTGACTTACCTTCGATTTCTAAGGAAGTTATAATTCAGCAGTTAATTGATTATGGTTTTGAGGAAGATGAATTAGCTTCGATTAAAAAAAGACTTTTTAGCAAAAATTCAGAAATTGCAAATAAGGAATATCAAAAGATTATTTCTTTTTTTCAAACAGAATCGACAAATCATAGGAAATTATCAGGATTAAGTTATAAGAATAGAACCATTAATAGAATTTTTGGTTGGGAAAGACTAAAGAAATATCTAAGCTCAAATAGAGCAAGTCTCAATAAATGGTTTGATAAAAGACAAACGAAAGTCAGAACACCAAGTTCAGCAGAACTCAAGCCTTCAATCATATTTTTAATTGATGGACTTAGACCTGATAGATTTAAAGAAAAAATCATGCAAGGTAAGCTACCTAATTTAAAAAAGTTATTTGTTGATTCAGGAATTGAGTTTAATTCCTTCACTTCTAGAAGCTTAACATTGCCTTCATGGTCTACAATTTTGACAGGTGTAGAGCAAGACGTACATGGAGTAAGAAGTAATACTCCTATGGATAAATTTTCTGGTAAGCCTAATAATAACTATATAGATGCAAGAAAGGACTTACTCTTTCCCAAGTATATAAGAGAAGGTAGAAGCTTTCGTCATTTAAAAGAAAGTGGAGTGTTATGGCTTCCAGAATATTTTGGTAACAGAGAAAAATCTCTATTAAATTATATGCCTATTAATGATGGAAAATGGCCAGCAGTTGATTCATTGTTTAAATATTTTCTAAAAAATTATAGAAAAGGTTTATTTGGAGTTATGTCAGGATCAATTGCTCTTGATAGAGCAAGTGCCTATTCAGTTGAAAAACTCTTAAAGAAAAACCCAGGACAGTATAATCTAGTAACTAATTGGTATTCTTGTGTAGACATGTTTTCACATCATAATAACTATGCACTTGATTATTGTTATGAAGACTTAGATGAGACTATAGGTATGGTCATTAAAGCAGCTAAGAATGATCCCATTTTAAAAGATGCTTATGTTTATTTAATTTCAGACCACGGACATATAGGTGGATTTGAAAATGGTCGGTATGCTCTTGATAAAAAACAACATTATATTCCCAATACGTCACTGAATTTAACAAGATTTTTTGCAGGTGATTTTAATAATTATCCTCAGTTTAATTTTGTTATTAAAACATTTGAGTCACCCAAACCTAATTATGATCTTTCTTTTTTAAGTGAATATCAAATTCAACCTTTTAGTGTCGAGTATAGAGGGAAAAGAAAGAACTCTGGTCCAGCGAATATTTTAATTGATTTTTCTGGTGATAGAATGGCACAACTATACTTTAAAGATTCAAAAAATAATTGGCACTCAAGGTTTAACTATTATCAACTGAAGCACTACAATAACCAAAGTCTTGAATTCAATATTATCGATACATTATTAAATGTTAAATTAGATAATACGGTTGTAGTTGATAGAGAAACAAGAGAGAAATTAAGAGAAAAAACAGGTAATAAACCCGTTAAATTCATTATGATGCAATTAAGAGATGAAAATATAAGTTCAAAGTTAAATTCGATTATTCCAAATTTAAAGGTTGTAAAATTCGAAAGAAACCCCGTTTTAATTAAAGATAATGAGCATAAAACATCAATTATTATAACTTCAAAAAGTGATAATAAGTTGATTTATCAATACTATGTTATTAAAGATTTCGATCAACTTAAATCTGGTGATTATAAAGGAGTTATTTCAACTAACCCAATTGATGACCCTTTAAACTATCTTGGTTACAACAGTTTTAAGACTCAAAAAAAATATACTGAATATGAACTACTTAGTTTATTAAATAACCACGACTATCCCACAGCAATTCCTTCACTTATTTCAACTCTTACTTCCCCCTCAGAAAACAGGAATAATGTAAAAAGGGCATCAGAAGAGGCTGATTTAATTGTTATGGCAAATAATGGTTTTAATTTTAATTCATCTTATCTAATAGAATCAGACCATGGTGGAATACACAGATCTGAAGTGAAAAATACGTTCTATATGACTCATATACAGGGCCTAAAGGTAGATAGAAATAAAGCAGATATTTTTTATAAAAATAATTATTTTTTGAATAAGAATTTCTTACCACTTGTTTTAGAGTTTTCGGGAATGGATATAAATGATGCGCAGTGGCTCGATACTTGGGAGAGTAAAAAAGCTCTTATAGATGACATCATATTAAATGACTAAATTTAATTAATTCCTTATAATCTATCATATGAAAAAACTTAATTTATTCTATATTAATATGATTAATATCTCTATCATATTTTCATATTTCCTTCTCATGAGGGTTGTATATTTTTTTTATTTTAAAAATGATCTTATTCAGGACTTACCGGATTTATTACAAGCATTTTATCTTGGTTCTAAATTTGATTTACGAACAGCTGCTTTACTGGTTTTACCTGTTGTCATTATTTCTCCATTTACAAATTTACTTAAAAAAACTATTACCAAAATAATTTCTCTATATTTCCTTTTACTTAGTTTTTTAGTGAATATTTTTTATTTTACAGATTTTGGCTTTTCTTCTTATTTAAAAACAAGGCTTAATTCTAACGTTTTTAAGTTTTTGGAAAATCCAATTATATCTTTTAATATGGTC
>CAYGTU010000188.1:0-5799 GCA_964352945.1 uncultured Bacteriovoracaceae bacterium | reverse complement strand
TATCTATTGCTTTATCTTTGCTACTTGATTTCTGGAATGCTTTTGCAATTGTTTGATCTAGGTTTTCAATTTCTACTTCTGTCTTTGTAGAAACTTTTACAGCTCCCATTTTTCTAACAGTGTTAACTTGAAATTTTTTTCCAGATACAGAATTAATCGTACATTCAAAATTTCCAGAAGCATATTTTAAGAATGTTTCAGAAAAAGCTGTTGTTGAAAGAAGTGCTATTGTAAGAACTAAAATTGATTTCATTTATCCCCCTGAATTATGTTTAACTCCCATACTCTAACAAAACCAAAAACTTTTGCCAATTAATTATATAGCGATGAAATGATTTAAGTGTTGGTAATTACAGGGATGGTAATTAGATCTTTCCAAAATAAACTGCTGTTAAAAAGATAACTGCAGCAATAAAAATAAAGCTAAGATCTCTAGACTCAACAAACTCATTGGATCTTTTAATAATTTGGTTAGTATTTGGCCTTTTCTTTAACTCTTTTTCTAATCCCAATAAAACCTTATCTTTGATTTTTTTTCGATAAATACTCTCACCTTGCCAAATTATTCTAATAATAATCAACAGGGCCAAAAATACCCAGTAAATATTATCAAATTTGATACTAGAAATTGCATAAAATGCCCAAAGTGGCAGTACACATAACACAGACAATATTAACAGCAGCTTTGCCTGTATCTTTAAATAGAGAATTACCTTATTCATTAACTTATCTTAACGAAAACTCCTTAAAATGGGTATATATTTCCAGTTCAATTAGATCTTGCTCGACCTTTTGTATAATAAGTTATGAAAAATATCTTATTTATATCACTCATTTTACTTCTAATCCCACAGGCTTTTGCAGCAAAAGTTCTAATTGAACCGATGTATGGTTTTGAAAATATGTATAGAAAAACACCAGAGCCTCCAAAATTTATAAGATCAACTACAATTGGAGCTAGAGCAACTTACGGCGTACCTTACTTATCAGCCGAACTTGAAGTTTCTCGTGGCACAAATACTGAGGATCAATTTAGTCCTTCAAAAAAAATTGAAACGACAAGGGAGTCAGCTAGGCTTGGAATTAAGTCGGAGTATAGAATGGCCCAGCTACTATCTGTATATGTCCGATTGGGTGCCAGAGCAAAAAAAGACATTTTTGAATCCACCGTTTCTGGAGTAACAGAAAAAACAGAGAGTCCAGTTGATGTTGATCCCTATTTTGGGACTGGTTTAAGATTTAGAATCGGGCAAGAGTTTTCTTTAAATGCTGGTGCGACGGCAACAGAAGTTATAAATGAAGATGGTCAAAAAGAATATGAAATGCAAACAACATTATCTTGGACAATGGGATTTGAGAGCAAATAGTTTTTTTAAAAAAAAAGGCATCCGAAGATGCCTTTTTTTTGAATTTTTTTTATAATTTTTAAAACTTAGATAATTCAAATTTCAAAGCTCCACGCTGTTGAATTTTCTTACTATTTGGAAAATAAATTTTAACGTCACCTTGAAATCTAATATTAGAAACAAAGTCCATTTGCTCTAGTTCGATATCCCAAATTCTTCCCGTTTCATTTCCATCTGCATCTTTTTCTTTAACCTTAAAAGTTAAAAGTTTTGTTCCTGGAGAGAAGGGAGAGTCCGCAAATTTTGCATCAAATACACTTGGATTTGATAAGTCTTTAACATCACCTTCAAGTTTGTTGGATCTGTTTTGACCTTTACTTAACTTATCTTCTAATTTTTTAAGTTTCTTAGCATAGTCGGGATCTGCAGGATCTAAGTTATCAATGTCTTCTTGAATTTGTTTGTTTTTATCGTTTTGCTTTTCTAAATTTGCTATTGCTTTTTCGAGTTTCTCTTTATCAAAGGTTGCATATTTATTTGGATTAGGGCTACCAAGACTTGGCATTATAATTTCTATTTTATTTTGCTCTGCAGCTATTTTAGAACAATTTGGCATTTCTTCTAGTGAAGCTTTTGCTTCTTCAACATTTGAAATGTATTCAGCTAAATCAGCTTCAATTACTGCTTTAGAATCTTGTAAAGCTTTAAGTTCTGTAGCATAGCTTCTACTATTAGGATCAAGCTTTTTAATTTCTTCATTAATTTTAGCAATATCTCCAGAGGCAATTACGGCGTTGGCCTGATTTGTTTCAATTACAACTTTAAGATCTTTTGTATCTTTGATACAAATATTTCTTTTAGCAAAAACTCCAGTAACATTAAAGGTATAATCTGGAGCATCTCCATAGTTTTGCCAATTTACAGTACGTCCTGGTGCATCGATTGTTTTTTGAATTTGATCTAAAAGTTCAGATTTTACTGTATAAGTTAGTCTGTCATATTCAGCACTATTTTCAACGTAGATTGTATTTTTTTCTTCACAGTTTTTATCACCATGAGTGTTGATGTATTCATCCATGTCAGAATCCCAACAACCTTCAATAGCTATCATTTGATCTTTAATACTTACATTGGAATCTTTTAGTTGATTGGCTTTTTTATCATTTACATCAATAGCTTTAGAAAGATCTAATATATAATTTGTCATAGCTGCTATCTTTACAGAAAAAGTGTCACCTAAGCTATACAGGGGGGTTGGAACTCCTTTTCTATCGACTATATGTACCCAATCAATATCAGCAGATGATTTTTCAAGGTCAAATTCAATTGCTCCACCAACATTTTTTCCTGAAACTTTAGGGAAGAAAAACATTGTAAATGTATTTGGATTAACAGAGAAATTTTCAACTGAAAAATTTGCAGAAAGCTTTTGGTTTATTTTATATTTTCTTCCACCATTATCAACTTGATTTGCTTTAAAATCTTTTGAACAAGATGAGAGTACTAAAATTGTTGAAAGTAATAATATTTTTTTCATAGTCATACTCCTAAAAGAACATCGCTGCTTGTAAAGTGTAGAATTTTGACGTTGCTATATTCTGTCCAGCTAATACAGAGGTGTAAAATAGATCAATATTTATGGGTGCTTTAAATCGTTTCTGTCTAAAAAGTGGAATTGTAGAAAATCCAATTCCAGCAGTGTAAGCAGTCATACTTTGAGCAGTATCTTGAGTAAGCCAATCATATCTTTGTTGACTATATTTAGTCCCAGTTGCTTCATCAGCAAACTTATATTGAAAAGTCATTCCATTAGTTACTGACCAGCCATTAAAAAAGCTATACTTCGCAGCAGTTTGGAATTTTAACTGATCGCCTAGGTTCATATTTACTGTTTCTTTATCAGGAGAAGCTTTCGAATCTGCTTGAAAAGGAATTCTTTTTTCTAAATCTCCTGCGAGTTGCATAGTATATCCAGCAAAACCCGAGAATTCCCAGCTATCATTCATTCTATAGTCTGCAGCAAGACCCAATCCTATATCCCATTGACCATCACCGTATCCAATTGCAATGGCATCATCAGCATCTGCAACTTCACCTGTTGGAGCTGTTAATTCAATCTTAAGAGCAGAAGATAACTTATCCTGGTTAGTTAGTTGATATTTACCAACTAATCTCATATCCCCCATCTTTGTTTCAACTAGACCATTTTTTGCATAAATCGAGTTGTATCCATAATCCTGGCTTAGTTTTTTATCCACAGCGTTTAAAAATTCAGCAGCTAGTCTTTCAGCTTTATGCTGACTATTACCTGTACCTTGTAACATTGTACTTACAAAGTTTAATTGTGAACCACCAGCATTTACACCACCAGCAGAAACATAATAAGAAGTTGTAACATAGGGAACAGCTACAGCTACAGTCCATCTCTTATTCAAACCATAGGCAAAAACTGGAACCTGTGCTTGAACACCAATATCCATTAATCCAGCAACTTCACCAAAAAATTCATTTTGATTAATTCCAGCATTAGTTAAAGCACCCATAAGATTAGCTGCATATGTTGGATCAACAGCTTGTATACCATCGATTGCTTCTGCCCATGTTACAGACTTGTTCATTGAATCGGCAATACCAACAGCGCTTCCTTGTTGGTTATATCTTTCATTTATGCCCATTTCTGCATGCATAAAAATTACGTTTCTAATGTTCTCAGGTAAAACCTTAGAGTTTTCAAAGTTAAATGGCATTCTTAGTTCACCTTCTTGAGCGAAAGTCATTAAAGAAGCTGCAAATAATGTGAGTGATAATAGTTTCTTCATTCTGTGTCCCATTTTTTTCATAAAAAAAGGGTAAAGTTTTTATCCTTTACCCTTCCTGATCTACTATTTAATTAATATTACATTTCATCTAAGATGTTTTGTGCAATTACTTGATCAACAGTTGTTTCTGGAATTCTGTTTGGATTATAGTCCGCAACATCGTCAAGATCAACAAGGTCTGTAAGAATTACTCTTGCTTCTTCATCTTTACCTAAAGAGATTAAAGTTTCAGCATAGTATGTATTATTTACAGAGTAAGTAGAGATTGATCCACCATCTTTAGTATTTTCAAATGCTTCTTTTAAAAGTTTAAGAGAAAGTTCTTTATCTCCACCACTGATAGATGGAAGTTTGTAATAAGCACGACCAAGAATTCTATTAGCTCCATAAGCTTCAACATACTTATATGCTCCGCCATCAAGTTTTAAGATTTTTTCCATTGTATCTCTTAGTTCTGGCCATCTTTTAAGAGATTGGACAACACCTTTAGCTTCAGCCCATTTACCTAAATTTGAACCAGTTCTATAATAAGACAGTGCTAATTGAAGTTTTTCTTCATCAGTTGATGCTTTATCTTCTAAAAGAGCAGTAGCAGTTCTTGCGTTTTTAACACCTAAATCATGGATATTCATGATGGTTTCTTTTTCAGTTTTTGAAAGATCACTAATAGCTGAAGCGTCACCGTCTTCAATTTTATTAGTTAAAATTTGTTCAGCTGCAAAATAATATGCTTGAGCTGATTTAGTTAAATTAGTAGCTTTTTCTAAATCTGTAGAAGCTTTAGCTGCTACAGCTTCATAAATTTTAGCTGCTTTATAAGCATTAGATTGTTCTGCTCTTGTTACTCTTTGTCCTCTTTTAGTATATAGGGCAGCAGCTTCGTCAGCTGTTTGAGCAAATGCTCCAAGTGTTAATGCAAGTGTAAGTGTCGTAATAAGTTTTTTCATTTTTGATCCTCTCATTTGTTGCTATTTAATAATTATCAAAATTTCATTTTGCTAAATTTAAGTTTTGATTTAATACAATGCAAAATTAGGTGAGTCATTGTCATATGTCAATTAAGTCATAACTCATTTTAATATAGTTAAGATATCAAAATTATTAGAATTTACTAATGTATTAACTCGCAGTGCTAAGTGTTTTAAAATACACAAGTAATTTATTTTATGTTAAAAAAAATTCATGAAAAACGAGACTGTAAATATTACAAAAAATAATTTATCTCAATATATTGCTGAAGGAATAGGAGTCTTTTTTTTAGTTTTATTTGGTTGTGGTTCAATTGTACTATCCCAAATCAATCCAAATTTATTAAATAATAATGCCATACCTTTTGTTTTTGGTTTTATAGTAATGATCATGATTTATTCAGTAGGACATATTTCGGGTGCTCATTTTAATCCTGCAGTTACAATTTCTTTTTATTTTCAAAGAAAAATCAAATTGAATAAGGCAATTGGATACATAGTTTTTCAATTGGTTGGAGCATTATTAGCTTCTTTTTTACATTTTCTTTTGTGGAGTAATAGTGGTCACGAGTTTGGTATGACACAATGATCAGTTGGAATTTTAGCAGCATGTATTATTCAGTTTTTAATTTCCTGTGCGACTTCCGATGCAAATACAAGAAGGGC
>CAYGTU010000187.1:0-5812 GCA_964352945.1 uncultured Bacteriovoracaceae bacterium | reverse complement strand
TTCTTTTGCCTTCAATGCATTGCTTAGACAATATTTTGCTTCCTGCGAAAATTGCTGATGTAAAAGTTAAAAATATTAAATCTAAAATTCTCGATCTCGCAAAGCACTTACAGGTAGAGCACTGTCTAAACAAATTTCCCTTTGAAGTTTCTGGCGGTGAGCAGCAAAGGATTAATATAATTAGGGCCTTGAGTCTTAACCCTCCCTTGTTATTGTGCGATGAGCCTACAGGTAATTTAGATTCAAAAAATTCGGATCTTGTTATTAAACTTTTAAGAGATTTGTCTGAAGAATTTAAATCAACTCTAATCGTTGTGACTCATGATAATGACATCGCTGGTCAATTTGAAAACAAAATAACCATTGAAGATGGTCGGATAATTAGTTAGTATTTTCGAATACATAAGTAGTTTGAATGAGGCATTGACCATTAGACACACACTATTAAGTTTACTTATTTTTATGCTAAGCTTCGATGCTTTTGCCTTACTTGGTAGAAACCGAGATCTATTTGTCGTTGATGGAATTAGGATTGAAGGTGTTAAAAAAGTTGAAGAAGAAGCAGTTCTTGCAAAATTAGAAATCAAAAAAGGTGAAAACCTTGATACCTATACATTAAATAGAGACTTAAAAAATATTTACTCCCTTAAATATTTTGATCATGTTGAAGCACATCAAAAAGTTGAAAATAATAAAAATATCCTCGTTTTTAAAGTAAAAGAAAAACCCGTCATTTCAGAAATCGTATTTGAAGGAAATGATGAAGTAGATGATGATGACCTTAAAGAAGTACTGAAAACTAAGACTTATAATATTCTAGATATTAATACGATTAAAAATGATATTAGAGAAATTCTAAAGCTCTATGAAGAAAAAGGCTTTTATCTTGCTCGTATTAATTACGAACTAAAGAGTGAGACCCAAGAGAGAACTAAGTTAATATTTAAAGTAAAAGAATTTGATAAAATTAAAGTTAAAAAGATATTACTTCTTGGTAATAAAGAGTTAAGTGACAACTTTCTAAAGGGGTTCATGCAAACTCAAGAAGAGTCTTTTTTCTCTTTTATGTCAGGCTCTGGAAGCTTTAAAGAATTCAATTTTAAAGCAGATATTGAGAGGATGAAATTTCTTTATAAGTCTCATGGATTTTTACAGATAAATGTTGGAAGTCCAATTGTAACCGTTAGTGAAGACAAAAAATGGGTCTTTATTACAATAAACATTAATGAAGGACCAAAGTATTCTGTAAATGAAATCTTTTTTAATGGAGACCTTCTCTTCTCTGATCCTGAACTGAGAAAGAACTTAACTTTAAAGCCAAGTGAAATTTATTCTGAAGAAAAGCTTAGAAATGATATCCAGCAATTAACTGAAATGTATCAAGATAAGGGTTACGCTTTTGCTAACGTTCTTAGAACACTTGAAGTTGTTCCAGGTGAAAATAAGGTTAATATAGTTTATTCTTTTGAGAAGGGTAATATTGTCCACTTTGGAAAAATTATCGTTAAAGGAAACAGTAAAACTAGAGATAAAGTTGTAAGACGAGAATTAAGAATTAAAGAAGGAATTAGATATTCTGGATCACTTCTTCGTGAATCAAAAAATGCGGTTTCAAGACTAGGTTTCTTTGAACCGGGATCAGTAATTTTTAACACGATTTCACCCAAAGGTAAGGATGATGTCCTTGATGTTATTATTGATGTAAAAGAGAGACAAACGGGGCAAATTTCATTAGGTGCCGGTTACTCAACAACATCTCAAGGATTTATTCAAGCATCAATCGCTCAGAATAACTTTAGAGGTTTAGGACAAACTTTAAACCTCTCTTTTTCAGTTTCACAGCAACAGCAGGTTTATAATTTAGGTTTCACTGAACCATATTTTCTAGACAGCAAGTGGACAGTTGGTGGAGATTATTTCAAATCAAACTCAAGTGCTATCAGTTCTTTTAGCTATGAAAGAAATGGTTTTGATGTTCGAGTAGGTTATCCAATCTTTGATTATACTAGAATCTTTATGACTTATAAGTTTGAAGACACAAAGATTAATCAACTTAACAACCTTACTATTGATGAAGAGGTTGAAAACGGTGTGGCTTCAGGAGTTGAAACTGCTTTAGTGCTAGATAAAAGAAATAATGCTTTTGAGCCTACAGACGGTCACTTTGCTAGGCTTTCCCTTGAATATGTTGGACTTGGTGGAGATAAGAAATGGTTAAAGTCTTCAGCTGAAGGAAGATATTACTACCCACTAATTGGTGATCTCGTTTTTAGATCAAGAGTTCAGATTCAGAGAATTTCTAGCTTAGATGATTTTGCTATACCAAGAACTGAATTATTCTCTATGGGTGGACCAAGAAATATGAGAGGTTACGGTATTGAAGATATTGGTCCTCAAATTTATCAAGCACCAAACGGAAGTACGATACCTCGATTCTTTAATCAAGGTGGTCAATGGTCATTACTATCTCAAATCGAACTTGAGCACCCCCTTATTAAAGAAGCAGGATTAAAATGGGTTCTCTTTACAGATATAGGTAACGTTTATCGCGACACTTTTGGTGAACAAGGTGGAGATGTTGATGAAGCAAATGTTGATGGTCTAAGATGGGATTATGGATTTGGCTTTAGGTGGTTCTCACCAATTGGTGTATTAAGATTTGAATTTGGATATCCAGGTAAACAAATAGAGTATGAAGGTAAGGAAGCTGGTCAACAGTTTCATTTTGATATTGGTCAAATTTTCTAAGGAGTTAGATATATGAAAAAAATTATTATTTTAGCATTAGCGATTTTTTCTATTAGTGCATTTTCAAAAGTAAAATTAGGTGTAATCAATATCGAGAAAATCTTTTTAGGTATTGATGAAGGTAAGTCAATCCTTGAGACGATGAAAAAAGCGCACGCTGGAAAGCAAAAATCTCTTGATCAGTTGAAAGATGATTTAACTAAAGAACAAGAGAAATTCGAAAAAAGCAGCATGGTTTTAAGTGATAAAGCGAAAGCAAATAAGCGTAAAGAAATTCAATCAAAAGTGATGAAAGCTCAAGAAACAGCAATGCAATATCAAAGAGAAATGCAAAAAATGGAGTTAGATTTAAAAACTCCAATTTTAGAAAAGATTGAACCACTTATAAAAGATGTATCAAAAGAAAGAGGTGTTGATTTTACAGTAGAAGGTAATCAGACGAGAATTCTTTATGCAACTGAGTTAATTGATTTATCTCCAGATATTATTAAGGCTTATAACAAAAAACATAAAAAATGATTTATTTAAAAGAATTTATTAAATTTGATAAAAGTTTTGATCTCATTCACAGTAATGAGATCTTTGCTATTAAAGGGATATGTAAATTAGATGATCCCATTGAATATAAATTCTTTTATATTAAGAATAATAAATATTTTAAACGAATAGCAGCAGGAAAATTTTTAAAATCTGGTATTCTATTTGAAAAAAAGTTTTTTAAGACTCTTGATGAAAAGGATGTCTCTGATTTAACAAATCGATATGGATTTGTGGCGACTATAGATAGTTTTGAAAAATCAATTTGTGCCTTTTCTAAATTTTTCTATGATCAAGCAACAAAAGATCTCAATTATTTTCTTGATGGAAGAAAGATTGGTTCCGCTCAGGTTGATCCTAATGCTGAAATTGCTGAAGGAGTTTTCATTGGCGATGGAGCTAGAGTTGAAGCAGGGGCTAGAATCTATCCAGGCGTAAAGATTATGCCTAAGTCAATCATTGGGGAAAACGTAACTATTTATCCGAACACAGTAATTTATCCCTTTGTTAAAATTGGTAAGAATACAATTATTCACGCTAACACAACAATTGGTGCTGATGGATTTGGATATAATTTCTTTAACGGGAAACATAATAAAATTTGGCATTATGGTGGAGTTAAAATTGGTGAAAATGTTGAGATTGGTTCTTCAACATGTATTGATGCCGGAGTTTTTTATCCAACTAAAATAGGTAATGAAACTAAGATCGATAATCTTGTACAAATTGCACATAATATTGAAATTGGTGAATACGTTATAATTTGTGGCCAAACCGGAATGGGTGGAAGTGCAAGAGTTTCAAATTACTGTGTTTTTGGAGCAAAATCAGGGTTAGGACCAGATATTTATTTACCACCAAAAGTACAAGTCGCAGGTAATGCTCAAGTTACTGGGGCAAAGAATTATGAAGAGGGATCGACTTTAGCTGGTCATCCAGCGAGAGAGATAAATGAATGGCTTAAAGCTCAGGCGTATCTACGTTCTGAAGCCTTAAAAAGGTAATTATGAAAAAATTTACAACCCAAGATGTTTATACTTTTCTTCCTCATCGTCCTCCCTTTCTTTTTGTTGATGAGATTGTGACAATTGATTGTCCAGTTGATCCAGATCTAGATAAAAAACTAGAGGCCAAAGAAATTGTTGGAAGTAAAATTCACGCAAAATTTAAAGTAACTGATTCATTAGAAATTTTAAAAGGTCATTTTCCTGGAAGTCCAATTTTACCGGGAGTAGTACAAATTGAAATGATGGCCCAGACCGCATGTTTTTTAAATTATTTGTTATTTGAAAAGGATATACCTCTAAGTGAAATTAAATTTGATATTAGATTACTCGGTGTAGATAAAGCTCGATTTAGGAAAGCTATACTTCCTGGAATGGAATTAGATATTTTTATTGAAGCTACAAAGATTCGAGGTGCATATTCTTATTATGCAGGTGTTATTAAATGTGGAAACGATGTGGTTTGCGATGGAGAAATCCTGGCCCACTTTACAAAAATATAGATAGGAAGAAATATGTCAATTCATGAAACAGCACTTGTTCACCCAGAAGCAAAAATTGGAAAAAACGTTGTTATAGGCCCGTATTGTATCATTGAAAAAGATGTGGAGATTGGTGATAACTCAGTTTTAAAATCTCACGTAACAATTGAGGGTATAGTTAAGATTGGTACAAATACACAAATCTACCAATTTGCTACTATTGGAGCCGCACCACAGGATTTAAGTTATAAAGGAGAGCCAACTTCTGTAGAGATTGGAAACAATACTACAATAAGAGAGTACACTTCGATTCATAGAGGAACAATGAAAGATGCTCAAGTTACAAGAGTAGGGAATAATTGTTATATCATGGGGTATTGTCACTTTGCTCACGATGTTCAAGTTGCAGATAACGTACAATTAGTTAACCAAGTTCAATGTGCTGGTCATGTAAAAATAGGTGAGGGAGCAAGAATAAGTGGTGATACGAATATCACTCAATTTGTAAGCATTGGAAAAGGTGCTTTCATTGGTGGAGACACCATCATTGATAAAGATATACCATGCCATACAACAGCTTATGGAAATAGAGTAAGACTTAAAGGAATTAATATTATTGGTTTAAAAAGATCTGGATTCGATAAAAATTTAATTTCTGAAGTTGTAGATTTCTATAGAACGATGGAAGGTTCAACTCTTTCACCTAGAGCATTTGTGAATCATAAAGATTTAATGAGTGAATTTTCTAAAAATGAAATAATAAATGATATCGCCAAGTTTATAGCAGAAAGTGAAATAGGAATACCTCCTTTTTGGAACTAGGGGCATAAATGTTAAATGTAATTCTAATTGGATATGGTCATCTTGGAAAATGGCATGCTGAAAAAATAAATAGCTTAGATAATGCTAGTCTTGTGGGCATTGTTGAAAGAGATAAAAATCAGCAAGATCTTGCTAAGGCACAATATCCAAATGTTTCAATTGTTTCTTCTATTTCTGACTCACCTGAGTTTGATACGGCGATCATAGTAACACCTACAT
>CAYGTU010000186.1:0-5905 GCA_964352945.1 uncultured Bacteriovoracaceae bacterium | reverse complement strand
TGCATATATATCTTGCAAAGATTGAAGTTCTCCCATCCCTGAAACAAATAAAGCTTCTTCGTGAAATCCCAGTTTAACCAACTCTGATCTTACACTTAGAGCTCTTGCGACTGAAAGCTCCATATTAGTTCTCCACCAAGTATTCTTAGAGACTCTGACAATTGGAACACTATCTGTATGCCCTCTTACATCTATTCTAATCTTATCTTGAACCTTTACTAATTTACTAAAAAGATCAGCAACAACTTTCTCACCATTCTTATTCAAATGACTTTTACCTAAATTAAAAAAAGCTTCATCCTTAAATATTATTGTTAAATAATCTTTTTCCTCTAATACATCAATGTTTGATTTTTGATTTTCTAGTTTTAGTATAGAAAATACTTCTTTAGTAAAAATATTCTTAGCATTACTCCTAGCCTTTGAACTACCACCTCTCGCATTTGAATTATTTTCCTCAAACTCTCTTGCAATATCTGCTCTTAAATTTGCAATAACATTATTTAGCTCGACTTCCTTTTTTCCTTTTTCTTGAACTTTTTCAAGAGCATAAAAGATAATAAAAAAACAAAGTAGTAACGTAACGATATCAGAATAAGAATTTAGCCAACCATCTTGGCTTTCTTGGGCCCTGCTAATCAATTCGTCTTTATCTTTTGAATCTATTTCAAAATCATAATTTTGCACTTAAACCGCCAATGAGGCTAAATTATTAATTCTTTGATTCGGTAATAAATGAGCATTTAGCATTTCTTGAATGAAAAATGGATCTTGCCCATCTTGAATTAACATTATTCCTTTGATAATTAATTTTCTTATTCTTACTTCATTGTCTAAACGATGAAGTAAGTTATCACTCATAGGTATAAAAGCATAATTGGCAAAAAATAAACCATATAGAGTCGTAATTAATGCTACGGCCATATTGGGGCCAATTTCTTCAATAGCGGATGAGCCGCCTAGACTTTGCATTACCGAGACTAACCCTAGTACTGTTCCAATCATACCAAAAGCTGGTGGATACTTAGCAAGAGTTTTTATAATTTGTACTTGATGCATCTGATAGTCTTTTCTTTCAACTAAAGCAGACGTCATTATTGTTTTAACTTGATCTTTATCAAAATCATTTTCTAAAAGTTTAAGACCATCAATTATAAATGGGTGCATTTTATTTTCATTGATAATATTTCTAATCTCCGCTTTGTTTTTCTCAAGACGTAAAGAAACATCAATTATATCTTTAATCGCATCTTGTGGATTTATAAACTCTTTAAAAAAAACTTTAAAGAAAATATTAAAAACCCTAACCAGATCCCCAACACCAAAAGTAATAACTGATGCTGCAAAGGTTCCACCTAAAACGATTACGATAGACATTACATTAAGATATATTAAATAATTCTTTGATGTGAAAAAAATCGATAAAAATGTAATTCCTAAAGCGGCTATTACGCCAAAAATTGATGATCTCATATTTACCTTTTTAAAGCCTCTAGTGCTCTTCTTGCTTCACTATTATTTGGGTTTAGTTTCAATGACTGTGCATATTCTTTTTCAGCTAATGCTCTTTTTCCTTGAAGAATATAAATACTACCCTTCATATCATGAAGCATGGGAGTATAAGAAAATCTTGCTATTAAAGAATCTATATCCGTCATAGCTTCTATTAATTTACCCGTTTTTGTGGACCTATTTATTCGTTGAAGTGTTCTTGAAATGTCTTCAACGACACTTGAAGAGTACTTACTTGAAGGATCTACCCAAAAAGGTAATGCTTTTAACTTTACTGCTAAGTTCACACTTGAACTTCTCGCTCTTTCAAAAGTTATGTGCTCAGGAACAAAACCATTTTTTTCTACTAAAATGCTTATTGGCTTTTCCATATCAATTTCTTTAAATTTTACTGAATCATTGAAATCTAAGATAAATGGAGTTTTACCTATTTCAATATATTTCTTTTTTTGGGTAGAATAGACGTAAACCTTGGCGTCAACTGGTGTCGTTATAACTTCGATATTTTTTTGAATTTGGTATTTATTTATAAAGCTACATGAAGTTAAGAGTAGAATTAAAAAAAATCTAATTGTTTGCATATTTCAACTTCCAAATCTTGTTTAGATTATATTTTACACCTAAGTAGCTATAATTTTGTTTAGTGGCAATAAATTCCCAAGTAATATCAAATACTTAGCTCGAATGCTTACTAGGAATGCCTAAGGAAGAATTTTCTTTTCAAACCCAGGAAGCGCAGAGTCAAGCACTGTCTAACTTCTAGTGATTTCAAACACTTATGCTGCCATAAAGCTTTTATATTGACTTGCCGTATCAGGATTCACTTTATATACTCCCTCCATGAAAAAACAAATACTGAAAATCTGCCTTATTATTAGTTTATTAAGCCTATGTATTAGTTCTGCTTTTGCTCAGTTTACTTTTGCAAGTGAAGCACAGAAGCAAAATCATTATAAAAGACTATGTCTCATGAACCAAAAATTTCATGCTCAGAATTACTATTCTGTTGCTTGTGGAAATAATTATCATCATTACAATTCTACAAGTGCATCGACCTACTATCGTGGTGGAAATTCAAGAGTTAGGATTGCTGAATATAATCTACTTCATCCAGGTGCAATGAATACACAGCAAAAAGATTATGAACTTCTAGCTCGTATTATGAATAAATGGGATGTTGTTGGTGCAGTCGAATTGCTTACAACTATAAGTGAAGATTATATAAATAATGAACGTGTTTTAAAATTTCTAACCGGATACAAAGAAAAATTAAATCAACGAAAAGCTCAACTTAGCAGTGAAAAAGCTAAATCAAATCCAGATAAAGCTAGAATTAGTGAACTTGAAAAAATCATTCAAGGGATTAATGATACTTACAAATATTCTTATAGCCTTTATAGAACCCCTGGGTATTTAAAACTATTAAATGAATTAAGAAAAATTGACCCATCATGGGCACTTATTTTATCTCCATCTGGTGAAGCTGCTACAACTTCAGTTACTCAAGAGCTAATGGGATTTTTCTATCGGGGAAAAAATGTTACTCCAATAGTTAATGAATACTGTAACGCCATTAAGACAACAGGGGATGCCACTCCATTTGCTTGTTTTCCACAATTTGATGGGAGATTTTTAGGGAGAAACTTACAACATGTATTTTCTCGAAGACCATTTATGGCAAGCTTTAAGAGTGGGAATTTCGACTTCACTCCTTTAGTTGCTCACGTTATATACACTCCACCAGATGCAGTAAGAGGAAAGAGTATTTTAAAGTCCGTATTTGGAACTTCTGATTATAGAAATATAGGTATTGGAGTTAATAACCAAACATATGCGCGATTTGCCGAAGTTAAGGTTACTTTAGATTTTATTGAGAAATACAAACAAGTTTATAAAGAACAAGATTTGATCTATATGGGGGATTTAAATCTTTCAGCAAGAAATCAATATTGGTCCGAATTACTTTCTGAATACAAAAATCAAGCATTACAAGTAACAGATTTAACAACTCTAACATGGTCATTAACTTCATCAAATGGAACAGCTACGGGTGGTCTTTCAAATGATTATGATCATATGATTGTTGACTATTACAAGTTAGCTGAGTGTAAAGATTCAAGAGGAAGCTTTAATGCAAAAGCTCTAAGTTATCTTACAGGAACTGTTTCAAAAGATATGAGTAGTCGATATATTGTTAGATCAGGTAGTTATTCTGGTGGAAAGTTTCCAATCGTGCATAAAGAATTATATAAGCAGTTAAATGATTGGAAAGAGAGTGTCTTTATAAATTACTTTATCACTATCGATAGTAATTACGTAATGATGAGAGATTCTGGAAATTCAAGCAAAGCTATTTCTAATTTTAAAACTAGAGTTTTAGATTCTCAGCAATACGCAAGTTCATATTATAGAGTTTATACTGAAATTCTATCTGATCACTTACCTATTTATATGAGCTGTAATACCACATTTGCTGATGATGATTAGAATCTAAACAATAAATCAGTAACGAGTGTCGTCTTTTTATTAAAATAAGTTTTACTTTCAAGCACACGACTTGAAACAATAGTGAAATGCTTTTTAAGTAAATTTAAATAAAACTTCTGTGGCCGTCTAATAGCATATGTATCAAAAAATTCTAAATCATCTACTTGTCTTTCTAGTTCAGTTTTTGTTGGTACCGTAAAATACAGATATTTCACTCTTTCGGCTATCACTGGCAAAATGTCCTTAATTTCTTTTTCAGTTAAATATTGAAAAACAGAAGTACAAATACCTAAATCAAATCTTTGAATTTTCCTATCAGATTCACACCATTGTTGAATAGACTCATTGAATAGCTTGACGTTCATATTATCAACTATTTTAAATTTGTTTTCAGAGAGCTTGTTAAAGGCAAATTCTGAGGGTTCGATGCCAACTACTTTATAAGGCATGAAAGTTTTTATAAAAGCTTTTAGAAGATGTCCAGAACCACAACCAAAATCAACTATACTACTAACATTTATAAGATCTAATCTGAAATATGCTTCTAGATATTTTGCATGCTCTTTTGCATTTCCTATTCCATCCATCGTTTCTGGTTCAGAATAATTTTTTTTCCAGTACTCTTTTTCAAAATCTTGCTTAGGATCTAATACTTTACTCATATAACCTTATCTATACTCATAAAAGGTGTGTCTCTTTTATTTTTTAAAAGCCACTTTTCACTTATGCAAGCGTGGCCTGCTCTACCCCAGCCAATTCCCCAACTATTTGCCGCTATAAAGCAAACCTTCCCTTCTTCTTTATGTAATTCTTCTGGAAGCTTTTTATAGCCAATAAATAATACTGCATGCCCATTTGCATGTGAATCTTTAAAACTACTTTCTAATTTATTTTTTAAACCAATATATCCTTTATTGAAATAAAATCTACTGTCTAAAGTGATCCCTGCAATCACAGGATTATTATTATCAATACTTTTTAAAACTTCGTCTAAATTTTTTATATAAGAAAAAGCTCCAACTTTAGCTACACCAGACTTACAGGAATTTTCAAGTGGAATTTGTGTTTCATTTTTGTAGTTTGTTTGATCCTTATAAGGGCAATCTTTTAGAAGAGGAATATCTTTTCTTTTTGATTCCTTAGAATGCTCCAATCCATATCCTGCCCAACTACCTTTTTGACTACATTTCTTTTTCTGACAATTTGGTTTTGATGCCCAGTAAAAATACTGTTCTGATAAATCAAATAATTTATTTTGTTGCTTTAGCTTTATCTCAATTCCACGAATAGCTGCAAAAGCAGAACAAGTCGGCCTTAAAGCTTGATCTTTAACATCAAAGTCCATTGCCGAATCGACTATTTTTGACTCGGATAAAACCGATACTTTGATTGTTTCATATTTATATTCTTTTTTTAAACGTTTAAGGATTTCTTTGTCTGATTCAACTTTTTCAGTATGTAACTTATAGCTCTCAACTCTTGTTAAATATTTCTTATGGTCTTGATCCCACTTATTAACAAGAGAGTCATAATCTTTTGACCATTTTTCATATTTAGCATCTTCTTCTTTTTTGTATTTTTCAAAGAAACTATCCTTTTTATTATCATTAGTGATGCTTTCTTTCTCCATTTTTATTTTTTTTATTTCGCCTTGGATATTTTTAATTTTCTGCTTATTAAGAGCTAATAGTTCAGCTATTTTTTTTGATCCAGCGGATTGTTTAATAACTTCTTTTTTAGTAGTGATATTTTTGGTGTCACTTACTGAATAATCCGTTTTAAAGATTTCATTTAAATGTTTATCAAATATTTCTTGATCTATACTTTTAGAGAATGCGGGTAAACAAAAAATAATAAGACTATAAATTACACTCTAGATTACCTAACTTTTCATAAGCACATTGTA
>CAYGTU010000185.1:0-5924 GCA_964352945.1 uncultured Bacteriovoracaceae bacterium | reverse complement strand
CCATTATAAAGAGACATTTCAAAATCTCGAATTTCGCCAGAACAAGTTGTTTCAGTTTTATCTTCATTTTGGGTACAAATTTTATCTAAATCCAGTTGCTTGCCTTCAAAAGAAAGACGATCTAATCTCCAAACTTTTTGAAGCGAATATCGTGGGTATCTATTTTCAGGATTTGGTCTATATTTAGCTGTAAATTTTAATTCATGAATTTCAGCCATAGCTGTAATTGAAGATAAAATTAATAACATTAATAATGTTTTTTTCATTAGAGTCCCCTTAAATAAATAAAAACACTGTAATTTACCAAAATTATTGAAAATAGGAGAATAATTTCATTAAAATGTAAAAGGTACTATGTACCTTTTATAATATCAGTAACATATAGTACTTAATGATAAACCTTTGATACAATTTTCCAACCCTGATTGAATTTAAGCAGCAATAGATAATCAGTATAAATAATACGATGGTCCTTACTGAACTGAATATTTACATTTGCTATATTGCCAATTGTCTCAATATTTAAAAACTCAAAGTCATATTGATATTTAGCGGGATCAAAATTGGGATCTGATTTTCTTTTCTCAATTGTAGCAATCCATTCATCTATAGAGTATCGGCTTATTTCATCTCCCTCTGCTGAATAAATTTCAAAAGAATGATGAAATCCTTTTCTCATTTGCACAGTATCAAGTTTATTAAAAGCTCCGTTAACATATGAATTAATGACAACATTTTTAATTTCCAATTTTTCTCCTTTGTTTTGTGCAAAAATATTTAAACTGGTTAGTATGAATAATATTAAAATTGATTTTTTCATTTTATCTCCTTAGTAGATATTAGTTGTTGACCTAGTAGCGGATTATCTAAAATAGCTCTACCTATAGCTGCAAATGAAAATGCACCTGAATTAAGTTTTTCTTCAATATAGTTTTTTGTTTTTATTCCTCCTACACCTATGACAGGGGCAGAAATATGTTTTTGAATTTTACAAGCATCGTCGACAAGATAGCCTTCTCCTTTTCTATCCCTAGGCCTTCTCCAGCCTCCAATACCTGAGGATACATTGATAATATCTACACCAAGTTCGACAAGTTTCTTGCTCAGTAAAATAGAATCACAATTTGTTAGTCCTCCTTCTATATGATCTTGTCCAGGAATTCTTACAGATAAAATAATTTTTGGATATTGATTTCGTATTTCACTTATAATTTCAAATAGTATTCTTGCTCTATTATAGAGACTACCACCGAAGAGGTCATTTCTTTGATTTGTCAGAGGGGATAGCCATTGATTTATTCCATATCCATGAGCAGCATGTATTTCAATAGCATCAAATCCAGCTTGAACCGCAACTAAACTTGCTTTTATAAAATCATTTTTTATATCTTGAATTTCCTGGTTTGTAGCCTCGGAAGGAATTTCAAGATCCTCTCCTTTTACTGGTATAGCTATAGCACTAGGGCCAATTAGTTCTCCATTAGTTAATTGCTTGGTGGTTTTTCCTCCTGCATGAACAAGCTGTATCCCAGCTTTGATATTATTCTGTTTTATTGTATAAGCTAATTGTTTAAGTCCGTTCAGTTTTTCACTTGAATCAATTCCAAGCTGTTGTGGCTCACTTCTTCCTTGAAGACTTATATAAGAATATTCTACAAAAAGTAGTGAGGCTTTTGATTTTGAAAGCCTTTGATAGTGATTCAATGTCGCTTGAGTTACAAATCCTTTAGTATTGGCAGTTTGAGAGGCCATTGCTGGTACTACAATTCTATTATTAAAGGTGGTTTCTCTAATCTGTAATTGGGTGTTGATATTAAGCATTTTTTACTCCTGTTGGGTTAGGTATACATAAATATCCTTGTTGACAAAAGAAACAATAATGAACTATATGTTTCCTTTATGGAAATGAATGAATTACGCTATTTTTTGGCTGTAGCTGAAACTCAGAACATACATCGTGCTTCTGAGAATATTAATGTCTCAGCAGGATCTCTGAGTAAAGCTATAACAAGACTTGAGAATGAGTTAAAAGTTAAGCTTTTTTCAAGAGTGGGTAGAGGAATTGCACTTACTCAAGAAGGTAACTTTTTTAAAGCTAAGGCCCAAGAGATTCTAAATCTAGAAGTAGAAACAAAAATTGGTATTTTAGGACAGGAAACTTCTTTTAAAGCTTTAATAGGTGGAGAAGAAACTTTACTTTCTTATTTTGGTGTCGAATTAGCTCAAAAAATAAAAGGATTATATAATAATTCTCAAATAGAATTAAGAGTACTCAAGCATAATGAGCTTGAATCAAAGATAAATGACGGTGAAATTAATTTAGGTATTTCAACTGAAAAACCTGACGGTGAAATTAAGTATCGTAAAATTAATGAAGTGAAATTCTATACTATAGTAGGAAAGGGGCATCCACTTTATACAAAAGCTAAGTCGAATAAAGAAATAACTATTCAAGAAGTTTTAGAATATAACTTTATCGGCCCTCAAAATAATATATTAGGAAAAGTAAGTACTCATCAATCTAATGATGGTTGGAGAGATGATAAATTCCCAAGGAAGCGTCCTTTTCTAACTAATAGCTTAAAGACAATAGAATCATTTGTTTCAAAAGGTATTGCTCTAGCCTATCTTCCAGATTATATGATTCTCGATAGTAAATTTGAGATTCTTAATATTACTGGATGTCCTTATCAGTGCAAACAGACAGTCTATCTTTTAAGTCGTAATAAAAAAGAATTAGGTTGGATCAATCAAATTCTTTAAAATTTGAGAATTAAGTCGCTTTATAAAAATCCAATTTTTGATATTCCTTTTTTAAATCAGAAAAAACTGCTTTAAGGATTGCTGTACTAGGGATAGCAATTATCATTCCTATGAGTCCAAAGAGGTTACCTCCAACTATAAGAGATAATAAAGTGGCAAAGGCACTAAGACCGACTTTATTTCCTACCAGTTTAGGCGTGATGATAAAACCTTCAAGTATTTGAACAATGACAAAAACAATAATGATACCTAATAATATACCTGGACCTGAATAATTGGAAAGTGCCATTGTAATTGCAGCTACAAATCCTAAAGTAAAACCAGCATAAGGAATGATGCTTATTAAGCCTGCCAGCAGTCCAATTAGAAAACCAAATTTAAGCCCCACAACTGATAGGCCAATGGAGTAGAGAGCGCTGAGTGCAAGCACTACAAGCAATTGTCCTCTGATATATCCACTTAGTACTTCGTTACAAAGTTTTGCATAATGGGAACTTTTGCTTAAGAAAGATCTTGGAATAAAAGAATTTATTTCTTTTGAGAGGCTTTCATAGTCAGTGATGACATAAAAGAAAAAGAGGGGAATTAAAAAAAGATTTAAAATGGATAGCAGCCATTGTGAAATCCCAGAAAATGATAGTTTAAGTCCTTTACCAATATTCTTTAACATTTCTCCTGAAAAATCAGAGACATGTTCTTGAAGGTAGAGAGAAATTGAATCTTTTGAAAGATTTATGTCATATCCTAGATTATTTGCCAGTAGCTCAACTTTATCAATTGCTTTAGCCGAATTCTGCGGAAGCTCTTTTATAAATGCTTTTCCATCAGTAATAAGATTAGGAATCATTAATGCTAGCGATAAAATCACTGCTAAAATAAATAATGTAAAAACACTCGAAACGGCAATATTTCTATTTATACCTTTTGTTTCAAGCTTCTTTATCAGAGGAAAGAGTAAATATGAAAGACCGAAAGATATAATTAAGGGGGTGAAGGCATCACCTAGTCCTTTAATACTTATATAGAATATAAAAAATAGAGAGCCTAAAATTAAAAAAGTTTTGTTTAAAGAGTTCATGTTTTACCTGTTTGTTACTTTTATATATTAACACAATTATGCATGTATGCGTATGTATCGTGAGAGTGAAAAAGTGAAACTAAAAATTAAGCCAATCATAAAATGCTTTCTTTCTGCTGGCTCACCTGAAATTCTTTTCACTACCAAAGCAAATAGCCAACCATAGAAAAGAGGAGCAATACAGAGATGCGCAATTTGAAGGGAATGATTGCTTATAAGTAGATTTCTTAAAAAATGAATGCTCAATACTCCAAAAACAGACCCTAATAAGATTGTACTTATAAATATGTAGTAGGTGTTTGCTCTATCTGGCGCACCCCTATCAAAAGCTTCATAACCGATGGCTAAAGAGATATCTATAATTAGTTCGAGTAAAAATAAAATGAGTTCTTCCAATATCTATCTACCTGTAATTATGATTAAATGTAATTTAATTGTGTACGTATATGTACAATTATATTGATTTTAATTTAGTATAGGTGTACAAATGTGTCAATGAAAGAAACGATACTATATTCACTAAAAAGATCCAGAGAAGTAGCAGGCCTAACCCAAAAAGAAGTTGAGAAGGCCCTAGGTATGAGAAGTCTTATGATTAAAGATTATGAGAGTGGGCGATTAAAGTTACCTGTTACAGTCGCCATCAAACTTTCTGATCTCTATAAAGTGAGTGTTGATGATTTACTAGGACAAAGTAATAAAGCAAATATCAATACATCAAAAGTGCTTCAAAACTTTCAAACTCTGTTTCTGGGAAATGGTTTTAGTATAATGTTTTTAGATCCTATCTTAAGAGCATTTCTTGAAGATCATCAAGATAAGTATTTTCAATTTTCTTTATTTGAACTTTTAACAGGTAAAAAATCGGAGAATCAGAAAAAAGAGATTGTGACTGAAATAAGTAGAGTGCTATTTTCTCTAGCGAGTTCAGATGGAAAAGTATCAGACAGTGAAATCGATTGTATCAGATATATTTTATCTGCATTTGAAATAGAAAATAAATATAAAGAAGTTTCAGTTGGTATTTCTGAGGTTTACTATCCAAGTTCAGAGAAAATTCTAACTGAAATAGAATTAAGACATTTTATAATTTGGATTCTATTCTTTTTCGCATACGCAGACAAGAAACTAACTTTTGAAGAAATTGAATATATAGAAAAATGTGCAGAATCTTTAAAAATAAATAGATCGAACTTTTTATTTATAAAGGAAAAATTCATCAAGGAGAAGTTAGGGTGAAAGAATGGCAAATATGGATTTTAGTGGGAGTAGTTATGATTCTACTAGAATTGATTATTCCTGGAGGCGTAATAATATTTCTTGGTTTAGCTGCAATGTGCACAAGTGCTTTATTATATTTTGGATTTATTAATACAATTATGATGGCCTTTGTTGCTTGGTTCATCATTACAATTTTTTTGATGTTTACTTTAAGATCTATTTTTATCAAATATTTTGAAGGTGATTCAACAAAAGAAAATGTAGATGAAGATAAAGATCTAGTTGGATCAATTGTAAGTGTAATAGAAGATGTAGTTCCTTATAAAGAAGGAAGAGTTAAATTTCGCGATACAACATGGTTAGCTAGAAGTGATGAGGAAATAACACAAGGAAGCAGGGCAGTTATTTCTGGTAGAGATGGAAATTCTCTTATTATAAAATCGATTTAATTATATTTAATCCCTAGGAGGGAATATGTTAACAATTTTTACCCTTTTTACTATTTTCGTATTATTTGTAATAAAGAATACGATCGTAATTGTTCCAATGCGAGAGAGTATTGTCATTCAACGTTTAGGAAAATTTAGAAAAGTACTTGATCCTGGATTTCATTTTTTACTACCTTTCTTTGATTCAATTGCTTATGTTCATGAAATAAGAGAGCAAGTTTTCGATATCCCATCGCAGACATGTATTACAAATGATAATATGCAAGTTGAAGTTGATGGATTAGTTTATTTAAAAGTAACTGATCCTCAAAAAGCAAGCTACGGAATTAGTGACTATAAAAATGATTCTATTAATATAGATCAAACGCCAATGATTTCTAATATAAACATCTGACCCTGCACACAAAAATAAA
>CAYGTU010000184.1:0-5931 GCA_964352945.1 uncultured Bacteriovoracaceae bacterium | reverse complement strand
GTAAGACGTACATAGGTGAAATTTTATCATGTTTTATTTTGAAAATATAACAAAAAGGTTTAGACATAATTTTTGGGAACCAGAGTTTACCGCTTTGGATAATTTATCTTTTTCTGTTAATGAAGGGAAAATTATTGGTTTTTTAGGCGCTAATGGAGCAGGTAAAACAACTTCCATAAAAATATTAATGGATTTCATTCGTCCAGATTCAGGCAAAGTATATTTTGATAAATCTTATGGTAAAAATTTTTCAGATGTTAAATCTAAAATAGGATACTTACCCGAAAGACCCTTTTTCTACCCAAATTTAACCGGAAGAGAGTTTGCTTATTATATGGGATCATTATGTTCTATTAAAAAATCAATAATAAAAGACCAAATAAAAAAATGGGGTCCTTATTTAAAAATTGAATTTGCTCTTGATAGACAGGTTAGGACATATTCAAAAGGGATGCTCCAAAGATTAGGGTTCTTAGTCTCACTAATACATAGTCCAAGGTTAATAATTTTAGATGAGCCATTATCGGGATTAGATCCAATTGGTAGAAAAGATTTGAAAGATGCAATATCAAAATTGAGAAACGAAGGGAAAACAGTTTTCTTTAGCTCTCACATAATAAATGATGTCGAAGAAGTTAGCTCTGAAGTTATATTTTTAGAAAATGGAAAGTTAAAGTATCAAGGAAGTGTCGATGAATTAGTCCAGACTTCCGGAAATACTACTTTTTCTGCTGGTATTGAAAAATGCGAAGCAAGTAAAAAAATAATAGAAGATTTTAATTTATCTTTCAAAGACTTTGAAAATGAATTCAAAATTACTCTAGTTGAAACAGATAAAGAAAAAATACTGAGTTCACTTTCACAAAATGGAATTAAACTATATTCTTTAAATCGAAATACGAAATCTCTTGAAGAGGCGATATACAATAGCTAATGGAAAATTTATATAAAATATATATTATTTATTTAAACACTTTCACTGACCTAATAAAAAGTAAAATTATTTTTAATGTTTTATTTCTTGGAGCGGCAATAGCCTTTTTCACTGCCACGGCAAGTGAATTTACTTATGGAGCAAGTCATCGTGTAGCTCTTGATATTGGTCTTGGGACATTATCTATTTCATCACTTGCGATTTCTTTATTTTTGGGTGTGGGTTTACTTTCAAAAGAAATTGAAAGCAGGACAGTTTATATGGTTGTCTCTAGGCCAGTCCCAAGATTTTGTTTTGTTTTAGGAAAAATTTTGGGGCTAATAGGAATTTTAAGTCTCAATATGCTGCTTCTCTCTTCAATTATTCTTCTATTGATTAAGTTTGTTGGTGGAGAAATTACATATTTAACCTTTTTCTCAATTATATTTATCATCATAGATGCAATATTTATTCTTTTCTATTCAGTAATATTTTCGCTAGTTACAAACAATGTTTTATCAATTCTTTTTAGTCTAACACTTTATATAAGTGGGCATATTATCCACGATACTCAAATGATTGGATTTATTCAGCGCTCAGAAGTGTTGAGTAAAACAATGGAATTCATTTCATACATTATTCCAAACCTTTATAAACTAAATATAAAGGAGTTTGTATTATATAAAGAAGACTTATCGCAAACTTATTTAGCTTCTATCTCAATTTATGCATTTTTATATTTTGTAATCTTATCAATTATAGCGGTTCTTATTTTCAATAAGAAAAACCTGGATTAATATTGAATATTTTAGAATTTTTTGTATTTATTCTTGGAATTACGATAGGTAGTTTTTTAAATGTCGTAATCTATAGAGTACCCAACGAAAAGAGTATCGTTACACCGCGATCTTCTTGTACAAAGTGTGGTCATTTGATTAAATGGTATGAAAATATCCCAATACTGAGTTGGATATTTTTAAAAGGCAAGTGTCTAGAGTGTAAGGCATCAATATCTTTTATCTACCCATTCGTAGAATTATTAACAGGAATTTTTGCTTATTTTGTATTTATAAATTTTTATCAGTTCAATACACTAAGTTTGATTCAATCATTATTAATTTTTTTAATCTTATGTGCATTTATTTGCCATTTTTTTATAGATTTAAAACATCAAATTCTACCGGATGGTATAAACATATTTTTATTAGTTTGTTGTCTGGCCTATTCTTATTTGTTCTTAGATTTTAAAATGTCTCTAATTGGTGGAGCATTTGGTTTTGCACTGCCACTCTTTGTTACTTGGGTATATTACAAAATTAGAGGAGTTATTGGTCTCGGCGGTGGAGATATCAAGCTCTTTGGTATTTTAGGACTACTATTTGGTTTAAAAGGAGTGATTTTAAATCTATTTTTAAGTTGCTTTGTTGGTGCTGCTTTTTCATTGATTCTGATGATGTTTGGAAAAATGGATAGAGAAAAACCAATCGCTTTTGGGCCATTTATTATTTTAACAAGTGTTGTTCAAATCTTTAAACCTGACTTAATCTCTAGGGTATACGAATTAATAGTTTGGAGTTAATTTCGTCAAAAAATTGCCAATACAAATTTAATCAAGATATAATAAGTTGTTAATATTGGGTTTTACAGGGATGTAAGATTGGCTTCTGCATTAGATCAAATAAAAGAATTACTTGGTAAGTTAAACCAAATTAATAATAAGAATTTATTAGGTGTAGACATTGGTTCAAATAGCATAAAAATGTGCGAACTCTCTAATCCCAAAACAAATGTTTTAAAACTCGAATCATTTTCAATTATTAAATTATCTGAAGCTTGTCTTATTGAAGATGAAATTCAAAAAAGAGATGAAGTAGTTGAAAAACTTAGAGACTGTTTTGTTGAACTTGGTACCCAAACAACATCTTGTAATCTAGGAATGTTTGGGCCAAACACCGTTGCAAAAAGAATGTTTGTTGCAGGGGAAGGTAAAGAAGAAATTGAAGATAATATTATGTGGGAAAGTGAACAATATATTTCTTTTGGTGTAGATGATTCAAAAATGGATCATCAAATTTTACGAAAAAATCCAGATGCCGAAGATTCTGTTGATGTTGTAGTATGTGCAGCTTTAATTGATGTTGTTGAGGAATATCAAAATGTTTTAAAAGAAGCAGGATTAAAAACGAAAGTAGTTGATCTAGATGTTATAGCTTTAAATAATATAGTCGAATTTACAATCTTAGGAAATATAGAAACGATTATGTCCGAAGGTGTTTATATATTTGATTTTGGAGCTCAATCAACAACGGTTGTTGTTTTAAAAGATGGTGGCCCTAAACTAACAAAAGAAATTCCAATTGGTGGAGTTGTAATTACGGAAGAAATTCAACGTCAAATGGGTTTAAGTTATGAAGAAGCCGAAGAACTTAAATGTTCAAGTGAGCTACCTGAAGAAGTGATGACCATTATAGAACAGGTATCAACCCAAATATTAGATGAAATAAAGAAAACATTAAACTTTTTTATTAGTGGTGGAAACGAACAAATTCTAAACTGTGTTGTAACGGGTGGAAGTTCAAAATTACCCGGGTTGGTTGAGTCTTTAGAGGCTATTCTTAGTGTTGAGGTAAATGAATTCAGACCAATGGACTATATTCAATACGATAAGAAAAAGTTTAATCAAGAACAAATAGAATTAATAAATACATTGGGACCAGTATCTCTCGGTTTATCTCTTAGGAGTGCTTATCCATGATTAAGACGAACCTCTATGTAGGTAAAAAACCATTTAATATAGCCGATGTAGGTGGCTTTGATTTAAGTAAGATCAACTTAAAGTTAGTGGCTGCAGTATTTTTGTTGAGCTATGTACCTGATCTTTTTGTTTATGATGGATTTAGAGATGATGAAATGAATATTAATAAAGAAATTACTGAGTTGAATGCTAAAAATAGAGATCTATTACAGAAAACGAAAGAATTAAAAAGCATTGAACTTCAAATTGAAGCTTTGACTGAACAAGAAGCAAGATTAGCAGCAAAACTAAAAGTAGTTAAAGAAATTATTAAAATTAGAAATAACCCAATGAACATACTACTTTATGTTGCAAAAAATTTACCAGAAGAAATATGGCTCACTAAAATTGAGATTAAAGGTAAAGAAGTTACTATTGATGGTCAATCAACTTCATATAAAAGCATTGGTGTTTTTATAGAAAACTTGAGAAATTCTGTGTTTTTTAATAAAAACTTAAGACTTTCTAAATCTCAAACAGAATTAAATAAAACTTTTGATACAAGGACGGAACAGTTTCAGGTCACAGGCCCGATACTTAGTTTTGAATAATGGAAAATTTAAAAAATAATCTTATTAAACAATTACATCTACTAATGGCAATTTATTTCGCCTACGGTTTCTATGTTATTTACGATGAACACACTGTAAAGATGGAAGGTTTAAATGCAACTTTGAATACAATAAAAGGTAAGATTGCTATCGAAGATAAAAAACTTAAGAAACTCAATACCTTTAGAGAAAACTTAGAGCAAACAAAGAAAAGAGTAAATTCTGTTACTGAACAAATTACAATGGTTCAAAAACAGTTACCAACTGATGTTAATGATACTGAAGTTTTGGAATTTTTAACAAAAGAAGCTAGGGCATTAAATATAAAAAATCCCAACATGAATCCTTTAAAAGAAGATCTAAATGGATTCTATTTTACAAAAAACTATCAAATGAAAGGAGTAGGTACATACTTGCAGTTCCTTATTTTATTTGAAAGGATCGCTTCCTCTGAAAGATTATTTAATGTACAAGAAATTCTTTTTGAAAAAGAAGAAGATGGTGAAAAAGGAAGATTCAGAACAGCTAATATGTTAGCAAAGCTCCAAGCATTTCGATATAATGAAGCTCACCAAGAGCGAAGTGGTATAAAAGAGATTGAACAAAAATTTAAGGAAAAAGCTAAGAACAAACCTAAGGGGAGAAAAAGATAAAAAATAAATTATTCTTTATATTCACTTTATTTACTTTTACAGAAGCAATAATGGCTGCTTCTGTAACTGATTTTTTTAAAGGAAAGACAAATCTTGGGAATTTGACAGATATTAGAGACCCATTTAAATCACCATTGAAAAAGAAATTAAAAAGTTCAGATAGCTCCGGCTCCAAGAAAAGAAGTTATCTAATAGATGGTAAATTTACAAATGTTGCCCGACCAGATCTCTCAACAATAAAATTAGAAGAATTATTAATTACTGGTGTAATAATTGGTCGTAATCGTAGGGCCATAGCAAAAAGTTATGACGGAAAAATTAATCTTACTTTAAAAGAAGGTATGGTCATAGGGCCAGATAAATTAGAGTTAAAAGCCATTTTGCCAGGTGGAATTGTTTTAGTTGAAAAAATTGTAAATGTTTATGGTCAGGAAGAATATCTGGAAACAGTTATTCCACTATCACAATAAATTATGCTAAAATATTAGTATAGACCATAACTTAAGGATGAGGTCACAGATGAAAAAAGGAATTTTTCTATCAGTCTTATTAATATGTTCAAGTTTTGCTTTTGCAGCAGACTTAGAATCTATTAATTTTATCCATGGAAAAGATACGTCACAAATTGTAATTAAACTTGAAGGTGATTATAACGCCAAAAGATTTCATTTAATAGACGATAAACAAATAGTCTTAGATGTAAAAAACTTAAAAGCTGACCCAAAAAAACTTAGAGGTTTTGATACATCTGAATTTAATGGAGCAATGGTTTACGTTTCTGGTTATAAGAAACCCGGATCTCCAGATGATACGAGATTTACAATTCAATTAAGAGATAACGTACGATCAATTTTAGAACAAAATAAAAATTCGATTGTATTGAATGTTGAAAATCGTTTTGGTGTTTTCTCTCTGGGAAAATTAAAGCAAGCTGAGAAAATAGAATCGGAAAAATCACTTGGAAATCTTGATAAAAAAATACTAGTTCCAAAGTCTGAAAACGTGCTAGATATCTTAGAA
>CAYGTU010000183.1:0-5941 GCA_964352945.1 uncultured Bacteriovoracaceae bacterium | reverse complement strand
CTTATTAATATAAGCATCTAGAGTAAAATCAAATGATTGCCTTGAGTTTAAAAGTTGTTCTTCAGAAACTTTAGACTTTCTTTCAAGATATCTAATATTTCGATACAAAGTTCTAACTTCAACATCAACCTTTCTTTTAGCGTCGTAATATTCGATTTCACCAATTTTCTTATCTAAGTATGCTTGTTGATTTTCACGAGAATTTAAAAAGCCTTTTTCACCAAATAAAGTCCATGTAGCATTAATAGTTGCAACTAATTCAATATTGCTATTTGTCGTTCCATCAGAATACTGAGTAGTTTGGTAAGCGGTATTTCTACCTGTTCTACCGTTATAGCTCACATCATAAGCCCCAAGGTTTAGGTCAATCTTTGGAAGGGGTAGTTGTTTTTTAAGAGTCTGTTGGTAAGTACGATTTGAATTTTCAAAATTCAGCTTAGCATCTCTGTATGTTGGACTTTGAGTTATCGCCAGTTTTATAGATTCTTCTTGAGAAGTATTTATAGTTGAAAATTTAAGCTCTTCTTTTGGTGCATAAGTAGTATTAAGTGAATCCCCTAAAAGATGGGCAAGGGATTCATTTTCAATGGAAGATTGGTACTGAGCTTCTTGGAAATGAGTTTGCGATCTTAGAAATTCAGATTTAGTTAAATAATATTCTTGTTTGTTAATTTTATTTAACCCTAATCTCTGTTTAGCTAAACGATGAATAAAAGAATTATGTCTTAATTGATCAGATCGCGCTTTTTCAATGCTTAATGTTCTTACAAGATTGAAATATTGAGAAATGATGGCAAATCTAAGCTTTCTTCTTTGCTCCACTAGCTTTTGTTTATTTCTTTTAAATTTATGTTCTTCATTTACATAACCCAGGTAATCTATCCCCCAATTAAATACTGTAAATGATCCAATTTCTAAACCTAAGGTTAAGTCTGGAGTTTCGCCAGTAAAACTGTTTGTACCAGAAGTTGAATTTCTGAAATTATTTAGGGAATGGCCAGCTGAACTTAGTGATAGTTTTATATTTGGAAACCAAAATTTTTCGTAAGTATCTTTCCAGCTTAAATCAAATTTGTGTTTAGTGAAATTTCTTACTTGTTCGAAAGCATTTTTCGATAACCCTTGAACGAGAGCCGCACGTAGTTCAACTTCTTTTTTAAGTACAGTTTTATCGAAATTTCGCTCTGATTGTTGAATCGCTTCTTGAGTTCTAATGGCAGCTTGCTGTTCAGGTGTAACGGCTGTAGCAGCCTCAATATTTTGAGCTGCAGATTCAAGGCCTCCGTAAACATTTACATTGCTTTGAGCGTATGTCTTAAATGAAATTGCAAAAACAAAAAACAATTGCAGTAACATTTTCGTGTGTGTGGTCAATGTCATACTAATATAGTCTAAAGGATAAAAAACAATTTGCAAAACTTTGATTTTATTAGATTTTTATTTAGAGACAGTTTCTTTTTAAAGCCTAATTCCTGGGCAGCCGCGTCGAACAATCTCTTCTTCCATACTTTTAATAAGCATAGAAGTTAAAAGAAGTTCATTTTTGATATCACTTTTAATTAACTGAAGTCGTAAAGAAGAGGTTTTCTTTTTCTTGGGGGTCTTTACCATGAGGTTATTTGTTCTTTTTAAAAGAGAGCTCATTTTTTGTTTGATATGAATTTTATCATTTCGAACTTTAATCATCTCTTTGCATCTAATAGAGACACTTGGATCTTCAATGATGTCAGTGATGATCTCCTGAGATGATGCAGTGAGCGTGAATAATAGGATAACCCCTAAGATTTTCATAGATTAATTTTAACCGTTTAAGTTGTTAAATGGGAGGAGGAAAATTTAGGTGATAGGTGATAAAAAAAGTCAGCAATGATGGTCTAATTGAATGAAAAGTATTAAGATTAAGAGTCAATAACTTAATCTATATAGGCTTGAAATGAGAGTTTTAGTTTTAATTCCTGCCAGGTATGCTTCAAGCAGATTCCCGGGGAAACCTCTCGCTAAAATTTTAGGCAAATCAATGATTCAAAGAGTATTCGAAAATTGTAATAAATCAGGTTACGACACTTATGTAGTAACTGATGACGAAAGAATTGAATCTCATGTGAATGAATTCGGAAAAGCAATAAGAGTAGATGATGACATTCCCTCTGGAACGGAGAGAATATTTTTAGCTTATCAAAGAAATTTTAAAGATAAAGGTTATGATTTTGTGATTAATGTTCAAGGAGATGAACCTTTATTGGAAGCCACAGATTTAAAAGAGCTTTGTAATTTTCATGAAAATTCTAATTTTGATATAACTACTGTAGTTAAAAAAAGGGAATCTACAGATAAAGACTTTTTAAATCCTAATGTAGTGAAAGCTGTATATAGTGAAAATAGTTCTCAATGTCTTTATTTTTCTCGAAGTTCAACTCCGTTTGATAGAGAAGGCAAGGGACATTCCTGGTATCAGCATATTGGTGTTTATTGTTTTAAATCCCAAGCACTGATAAATTTTTGTGAAAAACCAATTTCAAAGCTTGAAAATTTAGAAAAATTAGAACAGTTACGTGCACTTGAAAATTCTATGACTATTGGTGCAGTCATAACAACTAAATCACCTTTGGGTGTAGACACTCCTGATGACATCAAGAGAGTCGAAGAGGTTTTAAATGAAAAAAAATAAGAAGTATATCTTTATCACTGGGGGAGTAACGAGTTCTCTAGGAAAAGGATTAGCAAGCGCCTCTATTGCAAGTTTACTTGAAAGACGTGGAATAAAAATAAATATGCTTAAAATGGATCCCTATATAAATGTTGATCCAGGAACGATGAGCCCAACTCAACATGGTGAGGTTTTTGTTACTGATGATGGAGCAGAAACTGATCTAGATTTAGGTCATTATGAAAGATTTACGACTCTAACTCTTTCAAAAAAATCAAACTTTACGACAGGACAAGTTTATCTTCAGGTAATTGAGAATGAAAGAGAAGGAAAGTATCTTGGTAAAACAGTTCAAGTTGTTCCACACATCACAGATGAAATAAAAAGAAGAATTGATATAGCGGCATCTGATTGTGACCTTCTGATGGGAGAGATTGGTGGAACAGTTGGGGATATTGAATCTCTGCCTTTCATGGAATCAATTAGACAATTTGCTCAAGACGTTGGACCTGAAAATGTTTTATTTGTTCACTTAGTGTTAGTTCCATACTTACATGCGGCGGGTGAGTTAAAATCAAAACCGGCTCAACACTCTGTGAAGGAACTAAGAGAAATTGGTTTAACTCCCAATATAATTATTTGTCGAGCGGATCGTGAGATAGATGAATCAATCTTAAATAAGATTTCACTTTTCTGTAACGTTTCAAAAAACAATGTATTTCAATCAATAGATCTAGATTCAATTTATAAAGTTCCACTGGAATTTCATAAGCAAGGCTTAGATGCTAGGATTACCGAACTTCTTGGAATTTGGGCAACTCAACCGAATATAAAAGATCTAGAGAAAGTTGTTTATAATCAAGAAAACCCACTCAAGACTGTAAAGATTGGAGTCGTGGGAAAATATATGGATTTAATTGAATCTTATAAATCTCTTGATGAGGCCCTTAAACATGGAGCTATTTCAAATCAGGTAAAATTAGAACTTCAGTATATTGATTCGGAAGATTTAGAAAATGATAATTTAGAATCCCTCAAAAATATCCATGGAATTTTAGTTCCTGGTGGTTTTGGAGAAAGAGGAACTGAGGGGAAAATTAAAGCGATCGAGTATGCTCGTAATAACAAAATTCCTTATTTTGGAATCTGTTTAGGTATGCAATTAGCAATTATAGAATTTGCTCGAAATGTAGCTGGAATTAAAGATGCTACAAGTGCGGAGTTTAATTCAACAGGCTCTCCAGTAATACATTATATGGAAGGGCAAACTAAGGATGGAGACAAAGGTGGAACCATGAGACTTGGAGCTTATGATTGTACCTTGAAGAAGGGAACTCTAGCTCAAAAAATTTATGGTTCCAAAGCTATCAGTGAAAGACATAGACACAGACTTGAAGTTAATAATAAATTTGTTAATGAACTTGAAACTTCAGGTTTAGTTATATCTGGGAAAAATGAAAAGTTAGATCTTGTAGAAGTCATAGAAATAACAGATCATCCATTTTTTATAGCATGTCAGTATCATCCCGAGTTTAAATCTAGGCCAAATGCGGCCCATCCAATATTTAGAAGCTTCGTTGAAGCGAGTAGTAGTTTAGTTTAAGGGAAATTATGAAAACAGAATTTTTTATTGGTCCATGTGTTTTAGAAAATGAAGAATTAGCTATGACTGTGGCCAAAAGTTTAAAACAAAACCTAGCACCTTTTGAAAATGAAATAGATCTTTATTTTAAAGGTAGCTTTGATAAGGCTAATCGTTCATCAATTGAATCTTATCGAGGTCCTGGCATTGAAGAAGGTCTTAGAATTCTTCAGAAAGTTAAAGATGAATTTGGTTTTAAATTGATAACTGATTACCATTCACCAGAGCAGGCAGACATGGTTGCTAAGGTTGTTGATGTACTTCAGGTTCCAGCTTTTCTTTGCCGTCAAACAGATATGATTGCAGCAGGTGCAACAGCTTGTAAAAAATATAATAGAATCTTAAAAGTAAAAAAGGGGCAGTTCTTAGCTCCCGAAGATACACAAAATATTGTTGAAAAAGCATCATCAATAATGCCAATTGAAAATATTAGATTAACAGAACGTGGAACAAGTTTTGGTTATAATAATCTGATAGTGGATATGGCGAGTTTTCAAATAATGAAAAGCTTTGGTGTTAAAACAGTTCATGACTGTACTCACTGTGTGCAAAGACCAGGTGGTTTAGGTAAAACTACTGGTGGTAAAAGAGAGCAAATTTACACGCTGGCAAAAGCAGCAGCAGCAGCTGGAGCAGATGGTTTTTTTATTGAAGCCCACCCCAATCCAGAAAAAGCTTTAAGTGATGCGACTTCTCAACTTCCAATTGATAAAATAGCTGATTTAGTAAAAATTATTCTTCAAATAAAAAAGGTCTCTCAATAATGAATTTAAAAGAAATAGCTAAAAAACATAGTGATAAATTAAAAAAAATAAAAGTATTACTCTTTGACGTTGATGGAATATTAACAAATGGAATAATTTATTGGTCTGGTGAAGAAGTAGGGTTTAATCGTTTTTTTCATGCTCATGATGGTTATGGAATAAAAATGATGAGAAAAGCAGGTCTTAAGGTTGGTATTATCACTGGTGGAAATAGCGTTGGAGTTAAACAAAGATTTGATGAACTAGGTGTTGATTATCTGTTCATGGGAAATGAAGATAAGAGAGCAGCCCTTGATAGTATTCAAGAAAATGAAAAAGTAACAGATGAAGAATGTCTTTATATGGGAGATGAATTTTTTGATCTTCCGCTTTTAAAAAGAGTGGGATTTTCTGCAACTGTTCCAGAAGCTTCTCTTGAAATTCAAGAAGAAGTAGATTACGTCTCTATTCGAAAAGGTGGAGAAGGCTGTGTTAGAGAAGTAGTAGATCTTTTAAGGTATGCTCAAAATATTGTTCCAAAAATTGAGGGTTATAATGCTTAAGTTTTTATTATTATTTTTAACATTTTCAAGTTTTGCAAATACTAATACTCCTTTTTTAACATCGGATATATCTCAAGTGCTCACTTATGATGCTCCTTATGATAGTAAACTCGGAAATGGAGTTCGTCATAGAGCTATAATTAGAAAACAACTTGCAGGAGAAGGATATCAACTTCTTTTATTAGAAAAAATTGTCCCTGGTAAATTTGGAAATCCAGATAAAGTTCTTTTTTCCACTGAAGTTTTTGTTTCAGATCTACCAAGCATAAAAGAATATATTGTAAGTCTTTCAGAAAAATCAACTGAAGCTACATTTGGTTGCTGTGATTTAGTTGATCTTGCATGG
>CAYGTU010000182.1:0-5978 GCA_964352945.1 uncultured Bacteriovoracaceae bacterium | reverse complement strand
GTGTTCATCAAGGATATAAAATATCCCGCTTCAGTTAACCGATTAAACTTACTTGTAACGAGACTTTCAGATTTAAAAATAAAAAACGAAATAATTGGAAAAAAAAGAATAGATCTTTTTGCTAATGATTTTTTTACGCCAGCAATTGAATTTCAAATAGATAAACAAATATTTCAAATCAGCCAAGCCAATCAACTCACGGGAAGTTATTTCATATGGGCAAAAAGTATTGATAAAATATATGAAGTAAATGATACCTACGTAAATGAAGGATTGTATAGATCAGAAGTTGAAGCAGATATCTTAAAGTATGATAATCTTGTAAATTTTCTGAAAGCAGATTATCGTTATTATATTTTGAATAATATTAAATATCTAAAAGACTTTTCTAAAGTTAAGAGAATAAAAATAAGTAATTCTTCAGGTGATTATGAAATAGATTTAGAAAAAATGATTACGTTACCACCGGCTTTACCCTCTCTACCTTATAATATAGAAAAGCTTAAAAGTATTATTTTGGATCTTAAACAAATCACTGTCTTTGATATTAAGGATGTAGCTGAATTTAAAAACCTTAAGACAAAAATAAGTTCTATTCTAATAGATAATGATTTTAAAATTGATGTTTATCAAACATTAGGCGACACACCCGGGTATTTTGTCTATATTCCTGATCATAAATATATTTATCAGGTAGCCCTTTCTTCCATTTTAGTAACTCAAATGAGTGTTCAGGATTATTGGCTTAAAGATATTAATTTCTTAAAATCAACTCAAAAGGGTAAGTGGAATCCACTTATACTGACTTATTCAGATGAAGTTCTTAGTTTAGAATTTAAAATTGATGATGAATTAAAGATTAAAGAGAAAAATGAAAGAATATTACAAGCTAGGGTTGCCACAGATCTATTGGCCCTTATTGCTGGAGTTCTTAAAGTTTCGACAATCAGTTCGGAGTTAGGTAAAGCGGAGAAAGTACTAACTTTAAATATCGGTGCAAAGGACTATGGTTTATATCGTACCAAAGATCACCTCATTGTTTCTGATAATGACTTGTATTATCATTATGATAGAAAATACTTGAAATCTAGTTTTTTAAAGACAGAGCTCTTAAATGAAAAATAATTTAATTTTAACCCTAGAAACTTATATAAATGCCTGCATGAATCCCTTTAGAATTCATGAGTATTTTAAATATGGAATTCCGCTTTCTGGTAAGGAAGGTTTAATATTAAAGAAGCCTTTGATATCTGAGAATATTTTAATCTCTTGGGGATTTTATATTATCAATACTTTCTATATTTTTGTCACTTATTTGATTTCACATGATCAAGTTTTTCAATTCCAAATGGAAGTGGATGCCTATATCAACAATACAAGAAAGCTGGGTTTAATTATTCTTGTATCATTTCTGATGTTAAAAACTTTTCTCTATCCCATTTTTAGTTTTGTTCATATTGGATTTTGGAAAATTATTTTAACATTTTTTGCTGAGTTGCTTGAAGTTAAAGAAGAAGAGAGGGATGAAATTGTTAATGAGATTATTTCAATTTCCTATACATCTAATTTATTTTTAGCGATTCCTTTCTTTGGATCTCTAGTTCAGTATATAGATGAGCTGATTTTAATGTATTCGGGTATTAAGGTTCGCTTTGATGCTAGTAGAACTTTGACTTTACTCATTGTGTCTTTCCCATATTTTTTATTTATGGCGCTATGGGCCATTTTCCTTCTCTTAGTTACTTATTTGTTTAGTTAGATAAACTTTAATCAATTCTATTTTGTAATTTCAGATAGCTAGGCAAATGTCAGAAATTTACAAAAAAACATCATGGCCAGTGTCCTCTGTTTTTGTGAATATAATTCGGCACACACAATATAATTTTAAGGAGAGACTTTAGTGATACCAATAGCCTCTGGTTTTAATCAAGGATCAATCGAAGTAGTTTGCGGACCAATGTTTTCTGGTAAAACAGAAGAACTTATAAGACGTGTTCGTAGAGCTCAAATTGCAAGATTAAAAGTTCAAATATTTAAACCTGCTACAGACACAAGATATGATGCTGAAGATGTTGTTAGTCATAATGCTACGGCAATCAAAAGTGAACCAGTTGCGAAATCGACAGATATTCTCCTACGCTTAAAAGATTCAACTAGAATAGTGGCAATCGATGAAGTTCAGTTTTTTGATCAAGACGTTGTGACTGTTGCTAAAAAATTAGCTAAGAGAGGCTGCCGAGTTATTTGCGCAGGACTTGATTTAGATTATAGAGCTAAGCCATTTGGGCCTATGGCAGAACTACTAGCGATTGCTGATGAAGTTTATAAAATTCACGCTATTTGTATGGTATGTGGAGCGCCAGCAACAAGATCTCAACGAATGACCAATGAAGATGGGCAATTCTTGTTAGGTGAAGCAGACTGCTATGAAGCAAGGTGTCGAAGTCACTACGAATATGAGGACGATGATCAAATTCATCTACCTTTAGGCGCGTTATATACAAATCCTGAAGAGATTCCGACTTTAGGACCATTAAACTAATCATTAAATTAATAAATTCTTTATGATAAGCTATACCCGCTACTATTAGCGGGTTTGTTTTTTACTAAGGAATTATAATGGAAACTTTTCACCCAGAAGTTCTAATCAGAGAAGAAGATATCGCTCTAAAGGTTCAAGAACTTGGAGCCATGATAACTAAAGATTTTGAAGGGCAGGATTTAGTCGTAATCTGCATTCTTAAAGGAGCATTTTTATTTTGTTCTGATCTTATTAGACAAATAAATCTTCCAGTAAGTGTTGAGTTTATGAGTCTATCTTCATATGGAGATGGAACCGTAAGTTCTGGAGAAGTAAAAGTTAATTTAGATTGTACAGGATCAATTACAGGAAAAAATGTTTTGATCGTTGAAGATATTGTTGATTCAGGTTTAACTATGAAATTTTTAAAATCTTCTTTATTACAAAGAAAACCTAAATCACTTAAGTTAGCATCACTATTACACAAAAGTGTCAAAACCATTCACGAGACTGAAATTGATTATTTGGCTTTTGAAATTGAAGACAAATTTGTTGTTGGTTATGGACTAGACTATGCTGGTAGATACCGCGAGCTTCCTTATATTGGAATTCTAAATGCAGGTCATTAGTGAAGGTAGTGTTCGAGTTGATCTAGTAGGTGGAACTCTTGATATTCCACCCATTCATCTCATTCTTAAAGACGTAAAAACTTTAAATGTGGCAACTTCTCTTAAGGCAAAAGTCATTTTAACTTCTTCAGAATTAGAGGGAGTTGAAATTATTTCAAAAGACTATGATTCATCATTTTTCTTTGCTCAAAATGAATTTACAGAAGAAAAACTTTTTAGATCAACTCATTTTGGACCTCTAAACTTTGTAGCCCAAATTCTTTATCATTTTAACGTTACCAAAAACTTAACATTGGAATTAAGCTCTAAGGCTCCAGCAGGTAGCGGGCTAGGTGGATCCTCTTCAATGGGGGTGACTCTCTATAAAGGTTTATGTGAATATTTAAATTTAGAGTTTTGTAAATTAGAAGCAATCAAAATTGTAAGATCTATTGAAAGTCGAATTTTGGACAAGGGTGTTGCTGGGTATCAGGATTATTATCCTGCTTTATACTCAGGGATTTTATCACTGAATGCAGCTGTCTCCAAAATTGAAGTCGATCAACTTTATAATTCCGGTTTAAAAGAATATTTAGAGAGTCATATAACGCTAGTTTTTTCTGGGGACACAAGACTTTCAGGAATTAATAATTGGGAAGTTTATAAATCTTTTTTTGATGGTAACAAAGAAGTTAGAGAAGGGATGAATAAAATCGCTGAAATAACAAATAATCTTTATAATGCCATTAAAAATAAAGAGTATAATAAGATAATTGGCTTTATAGCTGAAGAGGGACAACAACGAGAAAAATTATTTCCCAATATTTGTCCAGCCAATATTAAAGATCTTTTTAAAGATTTAAAAGATAAGTTAGCTAATGTTGGATTAAAAATGTGTGGAGCAGGTGGTGGAGGGTGTTTTATTATCACTCATAATGCTGAAGATAAAGAAACTGTCTCAAAAATAATTAAAAAATTTCAAATGAAAGAATTAGAATTCAAAATAGAGGCACCTCTATGAGTAAGGAAGCCATTAATATTGCAGGATTAAGTATTGGTGGCGGTAAAAAAGAAAACTTCTTCTTCTCACTGTTAGAATATTTCCCAGGGGAAGATCGCTGGTTTTTATCTAAGTTACTTCAATTAAGAGATGAAAATGTAACTGATTCAAATGAGGCTATTACCAAGTGGATTGGGGAATATCAGTTAAAAAAATTAGTTATAGATTTTCCTTTAACTCGAGCTGCTTGTAATCAATGTACTTTGATTTGCCCTGGGGTTGAATCTTGTCATCATGAAGAAGTCGTAGGTGTACGTTCCATGCTTGGAAAACTGTTAAAAGAAGATCAAGACTTTCAAGATCGAGATCCTAAAAAATATGAACGCGAAAGAGTTAAACAAGAAGAAATTAGTATATCAAGATTTGAATTTCATTCAGAAACAGATGAACATTTATTATCAAAGCCATTTAAAAGAAAATTAAAAAAAGGATATTTACCTTATTGGAATCGTCCTATCGATTTTTGGGTATGGTCTAGGTATTACGATCAATTATTAAATATCTTTAATGTTTCATACGATTCTTTTGGTGATGTTTCTATGATGTTACTTGCAAGATATAATTATCTTAAACGTCATATACCTAGTCATCTTGAAATGTTTGAATCAGATGTCCGAATTGCATTACTTGAAATGTATCGTTCTAAAATATTAACTAAAAAACATCTTATTGATTTACATGATGTTACTCAAACGGCTGTAGCAAGACTAAATATTATTGAATCAATTGAAAAACATCTAAAAGTGTTTATTTATAAACACGATTTAGAAATTATTGTTAAACATCCTAAAGCTTTTGACTCATTTATTTTATCAATAGTGGGTAAACAGTTTGTCTCAGAGAAATGTTGGCAATTACCAGAGTGGACTTCTAAAGAAGCTAGCTTTATAGCTGCTCGTTTTTAAAAGTATCTTTAATTGCAAAAAAACAATAAAAATAGGCCAGGGTGACAATGACTTGTCCCATAGTCCAAGCAATTGGCCCCTGAATGTATTGGAGAGTTGTGATAACTGTAAGTGCTGCTCCAGAAATGGCGTATCCTTTAACATATTTTATCCCAGTATTTTTGCGCCTATACATGAGAAAATAAAATATTAAATTTACTATCATAAAAATAAGAAAGCCTAGCGAGATCATTTTTGAAGCTAAGTCCGATAATTCAGTAATCATTAATGAATCAACTTCTTGAGGATTTATTCCTTTAACAAGTAAAGCTTGTAGCGCAAGTTGTTTTATACCATTTTCATTTAATGCCTGATTTTTAATCCAGAAAATATTAAAAATATCACAGACAATAAGTAGTAGAATACTCGAATATAGCTTTTTGAAGTAACTTATAGAGGAGATAAATTGCATGACTTTGTTCATAGAATCATTATAATTTAACTAATCCTAAAAGGAAAACTTCATGTTGATTAATATAGGCATATTTTTAGTATCATTTGTCATTCTCTATTTTGGAGCTGAAATTAGTTTAACTTCTGGTGAGAAAGTAGGGAAGAGGTATGGTCTTTCTCCACTCGTGATTGGAATGCTTATTATTGGTTTAGGAACTTCACTACCTGAGTTTTTTGTGGCGCATATTGGTGCGTTTCATGGAAATAATATGATTGGAGTTGGGGGAGTTGTTGGTTCTAATTTAGCTAATATTTTCTTAGTTCTTGGATTATGTTCTTTTCTAACTAGTCTGCCGCTCGGAGGTAAATCTCTTCGTAATCAGCTCTATCTTCATCTCGTTGTTTCAATTATTTGTTATTTTCTCTTGAGTAGAGGTCGTCTCGATTATTTG
>CAYGTU010000181.1:0-6007 GCA_964352945.1 uncultured Bacteriovoracaceae bacterium | reverse complement strand
TCTCTTTACTTGAAAGCATTGTAATTGAAGAAAACAAAAAAATAAATTTCTACTTCCATTCAAATAAAACAGATTTCTCTAACTGGAAAAATCTATTAAAACTCTTTAAAGAATCAATTAAGATTGTAAAAACTTTCGGTTTCTATTTTATGTGGAACGATTAAGCACGACTTACAGATATTACTTCTTCCATCGATTCAATAGCACTTACTGTCTTTAAAAGTTCTGAGTAATCTCTAACCTCAATTTCAAATACAAAGCTACCCTTTTGATCTGGCATTGATTTAGCAATTGCTGAACGAATATTTACATCAACGCTGTTGATTGCTCTCGAGATTCCTGAAAGAATTCCCGGTTTATCATTTGTAATAACTCTTATTGTAACTGGATGCTTAAAAGTATATGAGTTATTCCAATGAACATTTATTTTTCTTGTATCATCTAGTTCGTAGACTCTGTCACAACTAGATGTATGAATTGTAATACCACGCCCCCTCGTTATGAAACCAACAATTGGATCACCTGGGATTGGACTGCAACATTTACTCATTCTTACTTCAACATCATCTAGGCCATCAACTATAACAGCATTATCTTTATTAGATGATTTTTTAGCTGTATCAGAAATTTTTGTATAAAAAGTTTCAATTTCTTTTTCTTTTTCTTGATCTGTATCTACATAATCAATTGAGCTTAAGGATTTTAACAGAGTTTGAACTTGTAATTTACGACTTCCAATATGAATAAGTATCTCATCCATATTTTTCACTTTAAATTCTTCGAAAATCCTCTTGAATTCACCCTTTTTATTCAAGGTTTTAATATTTGTTGAATACATTTTTAAAGCTGATTCGAGTAGTTCTTCTCCTAACTCAAGATGCTTATCTCTTTCAATTTTTAATAGCCACTGCTTAATCTTAGTTTTTGCTCGAGAAGTTTTAACAATCTTTAGCCAATCTTTAGATGGAGTTTGAGTTTTAGAAGTTAGTACACTTACTGTGTCACCCGATTTTAGGCGATACTTAAGAGGAACCATCTTACCGTTAACTTTTGCTCCAACACAGCTATGACCAACGTCTGTATGAATAGTATACGCAAAATCAAGTGGAGTAGCTCCATAGCGAAGTTCTTTAACATCACCATTAGGTGTAAAAATAAAAACTCCACCAATATCTAAATCGTTTTTTACAACATCTAAAAACTCACTATTGCTCGTAACATCTTGGTTATATTCTAGTAGTTCTTGAACCCACTGAAGGTTATTATCATTACTTCTTTTACCTTCTTTATACTTCCAGTGAGCTGCAACACCAGTTTCAGCAATGTCATTCATTTCTTGGGTTCTAATTTGAATTTCAATTCTTTCGGCCTTAGGACCAATAACTGTTGTATGAAGAGACTGATAGTTGTTAACTTTAGGTATAGCTATATAATCTTTAAATCTACCTGGAACGGGTATGAAAGCTGAATGAATAACACCTAAAGCTTTATAGCATTCAGTAATATTATTTACGATTATTCTAAAGGCCAGTAAATCTTGAATCTGCTCAAAATCAACCCCTCGAGAAGTCATTTTTTTATAAATTGAATAAAAGTTTTTACCTCTACCGGTGCATTCAGCTTGGATGCTGTACTCATCTAAATTTTCGTTTATTAATTTTTTAGTATTATTTATATAATCATCACGCTCATCTTTTTTCATCGCTATTTTTTCAGCAAGTCTATAGTAAACTTCTGGATGAATAAACCTTAAGCACAGATCTTCAAGCTCTGCCTTAACTGAGTTAATACCTAGCCTTGAAGCTAAAGGTACATAAATATCAAGTGTTTCTTGAGCTTTTTTTACTTGTTTATCTTGAGACACGTACTGAAGCGTTCTCATGTTATGCATTCTATCTGCAAGTTTTACGATAATAACTCGAATATCTTTGGCCATGGCCACAACCATTTTTCTAAAGTTTTCGGCTTGTGACTCTTCCTTACTTTTAAATTTAATCTTTGAAATTTTTGTACATCCAACAACAATTTCAGCTATATTTTTACCGAATTTTTCTTCAACTTGCGCTGGTGTTACTTCACAGTCTTCAATAATATCATGCAGAAATCCTGCAGCAATACTATCTGAATCCATTCTAAGTTTTATTAGTGTAGCTGCCACATTCATGGGATGAATTATATAAGGCTCCCCCGAGCTTCTCTTCTGGGGGCGATGATGTAATTCAGCAAATTCGTAAGCTATTCTTAAAGTATCCTCTGAGATTTCTTCATGAATACTTTTCGCTCTTCGAATTAACTCATCAATGGTTAAATCACCCTCGTGGGTGAAATCTAGTCTTACATCAATCACTATATTTCCATTATTTTTTTAACGACTTTTTTAAAGTCGTTATATGCTTGATTAAATTCTTCATTTAGAACAATAAAATCAAAGTGTTCTTTTTGCTCTAATTCTTTAATTGCATTTTTTAATCTTAACTCAATTACGTGATCGGGTTCAGTTCCTCTTTTTTTCAATCTCTCTTCAAGAGCAGCTACTGATGGTGGTTCGATAAAAATAGTTTGCGCTTTCTGACCATAAATTTCTTTAATTGCTTTAGCACCTTGAACGTCTAAATCAAATAATAAAAACTTTTCTTCTTTTAAACCCTTATCTATAAAGCTTTTGCTAGTTCCATAATAGTTATCATGAACTTTAAACCACTCAACAAACTTTTTATCTTTTATGCCTTTTTCAAATTCTGCGGTCGTAACAAAATAGTAGTTTTTACCGTTCTGCTCACCTTTTCTCATAGGACGAGTTGTAGTAGATACAGACCAGTTTAAGCCTTTAACTTCCTCACATAACTTTTCAATTAATGTCGATTTTCCTGTACCTGATGGTGCAACGATTACTATTAACTTACTCATCTCTACTCAAGGTTTAAAGCTTGCTCCCTAATTTTTTCAAGTTGTACTTTCATTTCTACAACTGCATTACTAATATCATTATGTCCTGATTTAGAACCAATCGTGTTTGTTTCTCGATTAAACTCTTGTAATAAGAAATCTATTTTACGACCAACTTCTCCGCCATTAGCTAGAATTTCTTTTATTTTACTTAGGTGAATTGTCAGACGATTAATTTCTTCATCGATATCTAATTTCTCTAGATAATAAATTATCTCTTGCATAAAACGTGGTTCATCAACTTTAATGCTACCCATGTTTTCTTGAAATTTATCTTTTAGTTTTTTCTCAATTTCAGATCTATATTTACTTCTGGTCTCCTGTACTTGAACGTAGAAACTTTCATAGACTTTTAAATGATTTTCAATCGTTTTAAAAAGCTTTTCACCTTCTGCTCTTCTGGATTCTTGAAGTGAATCACAAGCCTGTTTAAAGGCAATATCTAATAGTTTTTTTAGATCATTTTTTTTCTCAACATCATTTTCTTCTATATAAAAATCTGATTTTAAGAATTCTGTAGGATTTATGCTCAAAGGAAAAGTAGTCATTTTTGAAATTTTTAAAATGAATTCTTTTACTTTATTTTCATCATTCTCAAATGGTTTTTCATAACCAGGATTTCTTTTATAATTTATACTTACATCAAAACTCCCTCTTGAGAAGATTGATTCAAGTTCTTTTCTAATCCCTATTTCAAATTCACTAAGAACTCCGCCCATTCTAAATCTAAAATCTTTAAAACGGTTGTTCACGGATTTGAGTTCGACATTTAAGCTATATTTTTCACCAACGGCTTCACCTTTTCCAAAGCCTGTCATTGAATAGATGTTCATTAAATCCTACTTTTCTATGATGGTAGATTTACCAATATTTCTAAATTTATTATATCTGTTTTGAATTAAGTCTTCTTTTTTGTGTTTCTGAATTTCTTGCAATGATGATATTATTGCTTCCTTTACATTGATAATTGCTTGCTTGATGTTTCTATGTGCACCACCGGCTGGTTCGAGAATAATAGCATCAATCACTCCTAATTCCTTTGCTCTATTTGCACTTAGGTCTAAAGAGTTAGCTGCTGTTTCTGCTTTTTTAGGATCCGACCATAATATTGAAGCACAAGATTCTGGTGAAATAACAGAATAAGTAGCAAATTCAAGCATCAAGACTTCATCAGCAATAGCAATTCCTAGAGCACCACCAGATCCACCTTCACCAATGATAACAGAAACAATTGGTGTATTTATTCCAAACATTTCTTCTAAGTTTTCAGCTATCGCTTGTGCCTGACCTCTTTCTTCTGCTCCAATACCTGGATAAGCACCTGGTGTATCCACAAAAGTAATAATTGGTATATTAAACTGGTGAGCAAGCTTCATTACTCGAAGTGATTTTCTATAGCCTTCAGGATTACTCATCCCAAAGTTTCTATAAATTTTATCTTGAGTTTTTCTTCCTTTTTCAATTCCAATAATGGCAACTTTCTGATTATCGATATATCCAAAACCTGTAATCATTGAAGGATCATCGGCAAACCTTCTGTCCCCATGAATTTCATGAAAATCTGTAATAATGGAATCAATATAATCAATTGTATGAGGTCTACTTGGGTGACGAGATAATTGAACTCTCTCCCAAGGTGATAAGTTTTTATAAATATTTTTTAAAAGTGAATCGACTTTATTTTGAAGTGCCTTAATTTCAACTGATAAATCTATATCAGGTTTAATTGAAGCCTCTTGTAGTTCTTTTATTTGATTTTCAAGATCGTAAACGGGTTTTTCAAACTCTAATAAATAATCCACGAATTCTCCAATTTATAAAGGCAAAGCTTAGCACGCCTTGGTATTATTTATCAATTGAAGACCATAGCTAGGACTAGTATTGATTATTAGACCAACCATCAACTCTACCTTGCTCAAAGTAGATATAGCGCACTTCGTCACCGTTGTGATATGACCAACGCTCGTTTTCATTTTCTGGATTCCCTGCAATATCTTTACTCATAGGTCTTCCAAATCTTTTTAGGATTTCGGCTTTACTCATGCCAGGATTCAGACTTTCAAAGGGAATATCATCCACTTTGGTTAAGCGAGTTCTACTTCTATAGCCTTTATTCTCTAAATATTTTTGTCGCTCTATGCTTGAATTCATTTTTAAAAAGTAAATTTTCTCACTAACTGATCCAAGAATTGCTTCATTTTCCAAGTATAAATTATAATCTGCCTCTGACTGTCGATCTTCCAAATCTCGCAACTCTTCAGAAAGGCTCATCTTCTGTGCTCTAGCTTTTAGTGAGTAATCTGCTGCTGGTACTCGATGCATATAATCATCAATTGAATCCATCGTATCGCCCGTGTCGCCACTTACTACCTTAAAATTTTCCCTCGGCCTAAACATTGGCTCATGCTGTTCTTCCATTTGATTCCAATGGTCACGACTTGGAATTAATCCACATGAAATTAGACTAGAAAATATAATCAATTGAATTAAGATTCGCATATAAACCTCGCTGCTAAACTCAATGAATTATCGTGATTTTTGCTCAATCAGTTGAAAAATGGCCATTTTAGAGAGTAATTTGGAAAAAAATACCTAATTTTCATCATTTCAAGGGCTTAACCCTACTAAATTACTAAAGTTTAAATGCTATTTACCCGATAATTATACTAGGAGAAATAAAAATGGGTAAAGTCCTAGAACTTTTGGGCATTTTAGAAATTAAGTTTAATGAACTATTTTTTATAGTTTATGAATTTATTTTTAAAATTATACTTAAAATCACTCCTCAAGCTTGGAAAGATAAACTCCATTCTGTAGAAGAAAAAATTGCGAACAAAAAACTAGAACTTAAAAATAAGAAAGAAAAATTTATAAATGACACTAAAGCAAAAGCTCTACAAACCATCCAGTGGACTAAAGATAAAAAAGCAGATGGGAGTTTAGTACAAAGTTTAAAAGATGAGTTTACAAAATTTTCTAATAAAGTAGCAACTTATTCTAAATCACATAACTATAAAGAAGACTTTGCATAGTCGGGGCGAGCTCTGGTTGTTCAGTTAAA
>CAYGTU010000180.1:0-6052 GCA_964352945.1 uncultured Bacteriovoracaceae bacterium | reverse complement strand
AGGTGTCTCATGTTAACTCATGTTGTATCTACCATTTGATAGATACAGTCTGCTTGGTGTATACGTCAAAGATTTTAATGGAAAAGAAATATCACCAAAAGAAAAAATAGAAATAATTAAACTAAGAATAAGAGAGAAAGGATTTTATAAAGTAAAACATTTTCCAGACATAGAGGAAATGGAGGATAATAAAAATGTAAGTGTAAACTTTGATAGTAAAACAGCCACTTATGCTGGGCCTTCTCAATTCGCTTTCGATCAAATGCTTGCACAAAATATGTGTAAAGTAACAGTTGATTTAAGAAAAAATCCTAAATTTGAAAATTTCAAATATGCTCTCGCCGGAATCGTAAATTGTGGTGCAAATAATTCCTCAACACTTGCAAATTTTCTACCAGAGGGCTTTAATGAAAAAATTCTTAGTAATTTTATAAGTGTACAAGGAGAGACTCTAAGCGAAACTGATCTTGAAGTAAAAAATGATCTCCCTAAAAAATCACCAAAAGAACTAATGGATATAATCTATAACGATACAAATAAGAGTCATGAAAGAGCTGATTCATTTAAATTTTCCAGGCATGAACGTTTTTTAGTTAGTTATTATACAAAAGTAGAAAAACTTTCTCAAATTGAGGCGGAAGAAAAAGCAAAATACTACTCTGAAGAAGTCGTCGCCCCAACACAAAGTATGTTTCATGCTATTTCAGACCCAGGTGGAGTTGCAGGAGTTTCAAATGGAAGCACTAGAACAATTGCAGCTTTAAGATATCTTTTAGAACCGTTTGGAGTAAACGTTGAACACTGGTCTCTCGTTAATGGCAAAGACACAGCATATAACAGCTATTCATTTTCAGATCAATTTCCTTTATTTGAATCACAACCTCTATTTGATGAAATTTATAATGAGGCAGGTGGTTCATGTTCAGCATTAGAAGAAAAGTCAAAGGAAGCCTTAAGTAAAATTAATTTCCAGAATCAATCTGATATTGTCGACCCTGGTGCCGTCTGTTCTGGGATTTTATTAGGTCTTACACCAGAAGATCAAATGATGGGAAATGTAGGTGTAGGCGGAATGAGAAGTGTGCTGGAGTTAATGTATCCAGATGTAAAAAGTTCAATGAAAAAATGTGCCACATGCCATGGTAGTGAAGGTTTTATTGAGTTCCCAGGTCTGCAAAAATTTGTTGATTCTGAAAAATTAGATCAAACATCTTATAAAGATTTTATTACTTTTTTAAATTCTGACTCTGGGACGGCAGAGCTTACTTACATGCAACTTTTTCAATATAAGCTTGGAATTCATGGCCCTAATCCTTATGGTATGTCTATGCCTCCATCTGACTGGGATGATAAAAGTAATGAAGAGTATGCAGAAAGCACTAAAGTATCAACTTTAAATATAAATAATGTTCGAAGAAGTGATATTGCTCAATTTTTAACAACTTTAAGTGTTATAGATGAAAACTATGATCGCAATGAATTATTAAAATTTTGTAGATCTTATATTATGAATAATCAGATGATAAATGATATTGAAGCCCCAAAGAATAATGAATCAATTCCAGGAGAGAAAGCTAGTGAAAAATAGTATCGTATTTTTAATATTTATATTTTCCCTTATTTCATACTCCAAAGAAAAAAAACGATCAATTAGTGGGGGACGCTACTTTTATTGTAATTTAGAAAGAACATCAAACATTGAAAGTCAAATCAGTGACTTTTCAAAAGAATTTATCTTTCCTGCTCCTCAGCAAAAACATGAGGACTATTCTTTTAATTTAAACTTAAGGAAAATAAAATTCGACTTTACAATAAATTATCAAGGTGAAGCGAACATAACTATAACTGAAGGCATTGGATCTGAAGAGAAAAAATCAAACAAAGAGTTTAAAATTGATAATTTTTTAAACTCTTCAATAAATATTTCAGAAAAAATTGAATTTTTAAAAAAGGACGACGGAATAATTACTTATAACTTAGGTTGTCACCAATAAAAATTATTTTCCGTCTTTCTTCTCATCTTTAGTATAAATAAAAGATTTAAGTACAAAGAAACAAAAAATTAAAAAAACCATTACAAACCATAAAGGAATTGTTGGTTGATTTAATTCAACTTGTTCTACGTCACCTAATTTATTAAAAGAACTTGGATATTGTTTTGTCTTTTCCATATATTATCCTTATCTTGTGATTGATTCTACGGCTACCATTAAAGTATAAAAAGCTGCACAGATTGGTATTGCAGCAATAAATTTCATCCATTTAGTTTCTTCATTTAAATGCATAAAAATATAAGCAACAAAAAAAGCTTTTACTAATGCAATTAAAGTAATCAAACTTGTTTTTAGCTTAGACGATACATCCCAACCTGGAATAAAAATCTCAACAACTGTTAAAACAAATAAAAGTAAAAATACCATCAGATAAGTTTTTTTATGACTGTGATATTCTCCATGACTATGATCGTTTGATCCACCCATATCGGCTCCTTATATCTTTTTTTCTTTTCTATTTATTAATAATCCAACGTCTATCATCATTTTATTGATCGAGTCATCATCAATTGAATAATAATTTCTTATATAACCTTCACCATCAACCAAAACAAATTTCATACTATGAACAATATCGTAAACATTGATGTCATCTTTTAATGTTTCCTTTTCACCCACTGCAACTTTATAACCACTCACTAAAAGGTCTTGAATTTTTTTCTGATCAGCTGTTAAAAAACTCCAAGCAAGTGAGCTTGCTCCAAGTTTACGAGAATATTTAAATAAATGCTCAACCGTATCTACTTCTGGATCAACAGTAAAAGATACAAGTTTAAAAACGCTTCGAACACCACGAGTTCTATGTTGAATTTTTTTCATAGCACCCATAATTTCAGGGCAAACTGTTGGACAACTTGAAAAGAAAAAACTTGCGACATAAGCTTTACCTTTAAGTTGTTCACTTCCAAATTTTTGCCCATGTTGATTTGTAAATTCAAAACTTGGTACCTGTGAAATTTTTGGAAGTGGCGGTGGTAGTTCTCTATTTACTGACCTAAAAACAGGATACAGAAAAAAGAACATTGTAAATGCAAGCCAGAACCACTTGTTCATAACAAGTCTTTCAATTTTTGTAGGTTCTGAAATTTGCTTAATATTTTCCATTATTGATTTTTAATTTTAACCATTAGCTCATCTCGAGCTTTTGTATCTTTAATTTCCATAAGAGATTTAAGATAATAAGAAACAGCCCAGAGCTCATCTTCGGTTATAACTTCTTTCCAAGAAGCCATAGCCGTACCTGTTACACCTGCAGCTAGTCTGTTATATAAATCTGAAACCAATATTGTTCCATTATCATCTTTTCTTACAGAGCGAATCTCATGAAAAGTAAAATCTGGAGGTAAAAACTTTGCTGTCTTTTCTTTATTCTCAGCAAAGTAATATTCAGAATCTTGAATTTTTGGAATATACATATCGTCTTCAAAACTTGAAATACTATCACCTGTTAGCTTTTTACTCATAGCACTTATCTCAGCCTTAGTAGCGTAAGCTCTATGGCAAGACTGACAAGAAGCCGTTACGTGATAAACTTCTTTACCTTTATTAATTGCGTACTGAACATTACCTACGTATGGATCTTTAGAAACATTTATTGGAGCACCTTCTGCTTGTTCTTTATTTTCCCAAACTTGTGGCGCAAAAGTTTTAATGTATTGGATAACGGCATTCATCTGATTACCCTTAACATCCCACTTAAGCATCGCTGTACCGTTTAAACCATGCTTAATAATTCTTGCAAAGTCTTCATCTGTTGGAAGTCCACCATCTTTAACATTTCCAAATTTATAAAGACCTTGTTGAAAGTTTCTTGGAGGTGGCACAGAACCACGAGCTGCCACACCATTACCATTACCGTTAAGACCGTGACATGCCGAACAGTACTCTATATATACTTGTTTACCGAGATTGAGAGTATCTTGCTTTACTACATATTTTCCAAGAAATACTTTATCTTCTTTAAATCCTTTATCAGAACAAGAAGCTACCATTAGTAGAGCTAAAATTAGTAAAGATTGAATAACCACTTTCATTTTAATTCCTTATTAAAGTACAAAAATAAATACAAACATTAAAATCCAAATTATTCCTAAAAAATGCCAAAATCTTCCAACATTAAGTATTCTTGAAAAATATTTGGTATGAACTTCTTCAGAAAAACAAATAGGAAAAATATAAAAAACCAAGGCTGCTAATGCTAAAACAACGTGAGCAGCATGAACCCAAGTAAAGGCATGAAGAATTGAAGAAAAAATACCTGATTCAACATACATTCCATTAACATTTAAAAAATTCCAAAGCATTATTTGGGAAACTAAAAAACCTATTCCTAAACCAAAAGTAGTAAAGATCATTGCTTTAAAACTCTTCTTAGATTCGAGTGCAAAAAACTGATAAGCTTTATGATAAGTAAATGAGCTTATAACAATAAAAGCTGTGCTAATTGAAGGAAGTAATAAGCTTACTTTTTCAAATCCCATTGGTGGCCATACACTGTTTTGAAAACGATAAATTGCATAGGCCATAAATAATGAAGCAAATAACATCATCCAAGAAATCAAAGCAATAGTCATCGCCAAGGATGAATGTCTTACTTCATTTTTATTATAAATATCTTGAACAGTTAAAGTACTCATTAAATCTCAACTAACTCTTCTGTTTGATATTGAAAGTCTTTTCCATCTTTTAAATTTGGATTTCCTAATTCGTGTGGTCCACATTTAACAACTGGAATTTCTTCAAAGTTATAATTAAGAGGTGGAGAAGGCAGAGTCCACTCTAAAGTTCCAACTCTCCAAGGATTTGCTTCTGCTGGTTTTCCTTGGATTAAAGTTTTTAAGAAATTATAAACAAAGATAAATTGGAAAGCACCCATACATAATGCCGAGTAAGTTACGAATCTATTAAGATCAACCATATCTCCCATAAATTTATAAACAAATGGGTTGTATAGACGTCTATGCATTCCTGCTTGACCTAAAACCATCATTCCAAAGAAAACACCATTTAATCCAAGCATTGTTCCCCAGAAGTGAATTTTGGCAAGTTTTTCACACATTTGAACTCCAAACATTTTAGGAAACCAAAAATATGTTGCTGCAAATCCACCTAGTAAAACTGAAGCGGCCATTGTGTAATGAAAGTGACCAACAACAAAGTAAGTATCATGAAGATATAAATCAGTTGTTGTTGTTCCTAGGTATAAACCAGTTAAACCACCTAAACCAAATACAAAAACAACACCAAGAGAAAATAACATTGGTGAATCAAAACGAATTGAACCTCTCCAAATTGTTCCAAGCCAGTTAGCAAAAAAGATTGCTGATGGAATTGAAATTGTCATGGTTAATGTCATAAATGTCTGAGTTAAAAGCGGAGACATTTGAGTTGTAAACATATGGTGACCATAAACTAAAGTAGAAAGAATAGTTACAGTCGTCATAGCTAAAGCAGTTGCTTTGTATCCAAAAGCTGGCTTTCTTGAGAAAAATGCTAGAAAGTCAGAAACCATACCCCAAGCAGGAAGAATTAAAATATAAACTTCCGGGTGACCGAAGATCCAAAATATATGTTGGAATAAAACCGGATCCCCTGCACCTTGAGTAGCAGCAGCACCAGCTAAGAAAAATTGAGTTCCAAAAACTCTATCAAAAGTTAAAAGCATCCCACCTGCAGCTAGTACTGGTAAAAAAATTGCATTTAAAATTGCAGTTAACCAAAGTCCCCATATAGTTAATGGCATATCAAAATATCCCATACCTGGAGCTCTAAAAGAAATAATAGTTGTTATATAGTTAACAGCTCCCATTGTGGAACTTGCACCTAGTACCCAAATTGCAAGTAACCAAAATGTTTGCCCTGAACCTGGCTGACCAACTAATGTTGAAAGTGTTGGATAAGAAGTCCAACCACCTGCGGCTCCACCAAGAGAAGTAAACAATGGCCAAAGTAAAAGAATAAAAGATACTACTGCAATATGAAATGAAAGCATGTTTAAT
>CAYGTU010000179.1:0-6061 GCA_964352945.1 uncultured Bacteriovoracaceae bacterium | reverse complement strand
CTTTAAGGTCGATATCTTTTTCGTATTTAGCTAAAATTTCAGCTTCAATATCACTATCCTTAATCTCTTCACCTTTTTCTCTTTTCGCTCCAGCAGATCCAGTTGAAACAGCTGCTGCAAAGTACTCAGCAAAAGCAGTGATTGATTTTACAGCGTCATCATTACCTGGAACAACATAATCAACACCTTCTGGGTCACAGTTAGTATCTGTTATTGCGATTACAGGAATGTTTAATAAATTAGCTTCTTTAACTGCAATTCTTTCATTGTTTGGATCAACAACAAACATCGCTCCTGGAAGCTTTCTCATGTTCTTGATTCCACCTAAGTTTTTCTCTAATTTAGTAACTTCTTTTTCTATTTTAGATTGCTCTTTTTTAGTTAAAAGTTTGTAGTCACCGTTATCTTTCATCTTTTCAACTTTTCTTAATTTATCAATTGAAGCTGAAATTGTTTTGTAGTTTGTAAGCATTCCACCTAACCATCTATTAGTTACGTGATAAGCTCCACATGATTCAGCAGCATCTCTAACAACTTGAGAAGCTTGTCTTTTTGTTCCAACAAATAGAACTGACTTTCCAGACTTAGCTACTTTATTGATAAACTCATAAGCGCTTTTTGCCATTGGAACTGTTTGAGCAAGATCGATAACGTAAATTCCGTTTCTCTCACCAAATACATACTTTTTCATTTTTGGATTCCACTTGTGAGTCTGGTGACCAAAGTGTGCGCCTGCTTCAAGAAGCGTTTTAATTGAAATTTCTTTAGACATAAATTCTCCTGGTTGGTTTGTCTAATCGTCTTTGCTGCACAATATTTAAAAGGGCAGACCTTCCAAAAGACGAATGTTATTTGCCCTTAAGGGCATGTTTAAAAGTTCCAATTATTTAACATAATGATAGCCGCTCAGCAAGGGCCAATAGGGAATATTTTTAATAACTTATCTAATAAGTTTGATGTTTTAAAAGTTAGTCGGTACTCTTAAAAGTGAACGCGGTTTACTACCTTGCTGCGGTCCAACAATTCCATCATCTTCCATTTGTTCAATGATTTTTGCGGCCCTATTATATCCAATTCCTAGCTTTCTTTGTAAAAATGAAGCTGAAACCTTTTGAAATTCGATAGCTACACCAATTGCTTCTTTATATTTGTCATCAACTGCATCTCCCGTTAGGTTTCCTACAGAAACAGTAACTGGCCCATGCCCCGCATCAATCTCCCCACCATTTTCAACAAAGTTAACTGCAAATTCATTAAAACTGCTCGAAATGGTTGAAAGTTTTTTGGTTAGTAATTCAATTTCATCTTCACTTACATAAGCTGAATGGAGACGATTCATCTCAATTCCATGTTTATATAACATATCTCCCATACCAAGGAGCATCTCAGATCCACCGGTATTTAGAATAGTTCTTGAATCTGTCATAGATGTAACTCTAAATGAAACTCTAGTTGGAAAGTTAGCTTTAATTAAACCAGTAATAACATCAACTGATGGCCTTTGTGTTGCGAGTACTAAATGTATTCCAGCTGCTCTGGCTTTTGCGGCTAATCTACAAATAGCATTTTCAATTTGCTTACCTTCTTTTGTTAAAATTAAATCTGCAAACTCATCAACGATAATTACAATAAATGGCAATTCATATCCAGGAGTATCAGAGTCTTCGTAATACTTATTAATTTTTAATAATTCACTGTCTTCTGATACTTTTACTTTTTTATTAAATTGATCAATATTCCGAACACCCATTTCTGCTAAAATAGAATAACGTCTTTCCATTTCTTGGCATGCCCATAATAAGCTCATGCCCGCTCTATTAGGCTCTGTTACAACTGGAAGAATTAAATGTGGCAGCTCCGAATAAAGGGCAAGTTCTAACTGTTTTGGATCAATTAAAATAAGTTTCATTTGGTCAGGAGACTTTTGAACTAAAAGAGAAACCAATAATGTATTTATAAATACTGACTTCCCTGCTCCTGTCGCTCCTGCTACTAGCATATGTGGCATAGCCGCAAGATCAACAACTGCTGGCTCTCCAAAAGCATCCTTACCCATGGCAACTGGTAATCTAAATGTTGTCGTTTTAAATTCATTTGATTCTAAAACTTCATCTAAATAAATTATTTCTCTTGGGGATCTTGGAACTTCAAGCCCTACAGTAGATTTTCCTTTCATCGGATATACAATTCTAACAGGAGCACCACAAAGAGCTAATGTTAAATCTTTTTGAATACTCATTACCTTTTGAACTTTTACCCCATGGCCTAATTCAAGTTCGAAAGTATCTACAACTGGACCTTTTAATATATTTATAATTCTTCCAGGTATTTTAAATTCATCAAACTTTTCTTCAATAGAAGTAATAATTTTTGTAAAATAATCATCATCCGGAGAAACGTTTTTATTCTTTCTCGATTCACTTGAAATTGTTTGAATGAGATCTTTTGATTTAAAAAATTCCATCGGTTCAGATTTCTTTATAATTTTAGCAGGAGCTGCTTTTACAACATCTTTTTTTAAATCACTTGGCTGTACTTTTGGAATATCTGAAAATTCTGTCTCATCACCTTCATCATCAGTAATATCTTTATCTTCTAAAGCCGAAACTCTGATTGGAGTTATTGTTTCAACTGGAGCATCAATCATCTTTGTTTCAGATGTTTCACTTCTCAATTTTTCAGCACTGCCCTTTAAAATATCTGAAACTCTATTTCTCACGCTATCCATTTCAGGAAATTCAGTTAAAAGTTTTTTAGAAGATGTAGCTGTAATTTGCGCTCTATTTTTAGTTCTCTCAAAGGCAATAATTGTTTTTTCACCCAGTTGTTGAAGAAGCTGAATTATATAATGAAATGATCCTTTGAATGTGCCAAATAACAACCCGAATGTAGCTGCTAAAGTTAAGAGATAAATTAATTCTGTATTAATATTTTTTTCTATAAAAAATTTGAGACCGTTACCCACAAAATTTGGAAAAAATAATTGTGAAAATCCTAGAACACTTACTAGCGCCAAAAGAACTAAATAATTATCTCTGATGAAATATCTTTTTGAATAAATAAATGTATAAAAAAATCCTAATATTATAAAAGCACCAAAAATCCATGGCCCAAAGAAATAACCAACAGTAGCTACTGAAGAACTAAAAAAATAAGTAAACGAATTTACATCCATGCTCGATTCGGTAATTCTAAAGATATTATCTGGAAGTGAATTCTGATAACAATAGCTAATGAGAGAAATTACAGATAAGACAAATAGAGTATAAAACTGGATTCTAAAATTTAATTGCTTCATATTATAATGATAAGAAGCATTGCTACATTTGACAAGAAATCAGTAATTTAGCTTATAAATGCCTACAAATGTTTGCAAATAAAAAATATCTAATTCTATTCTAAATAGCTTAATTCACGTTAAAACCTTATCAAATTCAAGTATTTCAAAAAATACCCGACAAGGATCATACAATATACTTAATAGTAAATTATTAAAGGGTATAAATATGAAATCGTTAACTACAATTTTCTTTTTAGCTGTAATGACATTTACACTGTCGTTTTCAGTTAGCATTGAAACAAGAGAATTCAGTATAACGAATCAGGCTGAAGCTCGTTGCTGTAAAAAAATTGGCAAAGCATTTAAAAAGGTTGGAAAAGCAATTGGAAACGGAGCAAAAGCTGTTGGTAAAGTAGCTAAAAAAGCAGCACCCTGGGTACTGGGTGGAGTTGTAGGTGGACTAATTTTTACTGGAATTAAAAAAGGTCAAGAAGGGAAAAGAGTTGATGAAATAATTGCTTCTGGTGACTGTAGCAATGTAGATAGTAAAATTTCTCAGGTAGAAAAATATACTCGTGGCTTACGTTTTAATAAAAGAAAATGGAATGCTCGAGTTGATAAATTGAAGGCTTTAAAAGCTAGTTGTGGTGGGAGAGATATCGCAGAAGAAAAAGATCCCGTACCAGCTATATGTAAAAAACATCTTGATGGTTTACTGAACTTAAGATTTTCTGCTGAAACACTTGGTTGTAAACATAAAGTAAATGTAACTCAATGGAAATTTGATATCATGCGAAATTGTACTGCAGCTCAAGCAGACCCTAATTATATTAGTGATGAAGTAGCAATGGTTAAAGAAGACCTTTCTGTGTGTACAAAAAATGCAAAAAATAATTCTCAATTTGGAATAAGAAGAAATACCACTAGAGCATATGCTAAAGAGGTCGTATCAAAAAGAGGTGCTTTGACTTGTCCTCAATATGCTGAACGATCAATTGCTATGACACAAGATTTTAAAGATAGTAATTGCAGATCAAATAATCCAAAAATGGTGTGGAATGCTGATCAACTTATTTCATTTTGTGAAAAAACTAATAGTAATGTAATTGATGGTGATTTAGAAAGAAGAGAAAAAGAGCTAGATCGTTGTAGAAAACGTACAAATAGAAGAAGCAGATAATTCCTAAAAATACCTGACTAATTATCTTTTATTATAACAATTCCGATACTTACCTTATGAAATTGTTATTAATTTATTTAATATGTCTCAATGCTTTTACTGCTGAAAAAGATTTTAGTATTGAAAAAATTATTGAAGATCCCGCTTCATTTCACAAAAATAATCTAACAATTAAAGGTGATATTAAAGAAGTTAAGCTTAATACAATTAATGATGATTTTACTTACTATACCTTCAAGCTCTACCCCTTTAAAAAAGGAAACTATAAGAATCGCTACTTTGGAGTAACAATTTACAATACCTCAGGGGGTGAAGCCATTGATGACAGAGAGTTTGTCGAAAAAGAAGAAGACGTCGAGATTAAAGGCAATTTTATAATGCCTTTTGATGAAATTGAAATTCACAGACAAAATCTAGGTCAATTATACGTAAATACAAAAAGATTTCAAAAAGACTGGGTTGCTGCAAAAGAAGATAAACCTAAAATAGGCCAGACAATCTTAAACCCAAAAAATAGATTCAATGAAATTAGTATTGCTGATATCGCCACAGATTTCACAGAAGAAGCAGGCCTTCTCATAAAATCTTCAGGTTATATTAGTGATGTAAAATACACTCAGCTCATCACAGGAGACTATTTTTTTCAAATAATTGTAAAAGACTCCTATGATACTAAAAAATCACAGCCATTCATTGTATTAAAATATTACAACTACATTCAGGGAATTCCAGTAAGTGAGCTCGATCTTTATCAATTTCTGTATATTGGACAGAAATTCGACTTTAAAGGCGAGTACAAATTTAAAGAAAAAGGTGAAAATGGTTATCTCGTTGGAGAAGTTATTCTTAATACATTTTCAGCTGATGGGAACTATCACGATTACTTACAGGAATAAAAACCACAAATTCAATTTTTAGAAAAAAGGCAAAAAAAAACCCGAACCTAAGTTCGGGTTTCTTTTTTTAAACAGCTTCTGTGAAGTTGTATAAAAAGGAGGTGCACCTTGCTATCCTAACACTCAGTCGCCCGAGCACTACTGTCACCGCAAGCGAGCTTAACTTCTGAGTTCGGGATGAGATCAGGTGTTTCCTCGCCGCTATTGACACACCAAAAGTTAAAACAATCTAGTTACTTTAACTTTTCGTGCCTCAATACAAAGCACTTATAATACATTACTTTTAAAATTACAAAACAAAATCAAAAAGCAAACAATGAACCATGAAACAATTTTATTAAACATCTTTATAACAATTAAAACTAAATATTTATTAATTAATAATAAAAAATAAAAATAAAGCAAAACGGGTATTTAGTACAAGTCAGCTCAATACCTTACGGTACTTACACATCTTGCCTATCAGCTCGTAGTCTACAAGCACCCTTAATAGATATCTTATCTTGAGGTAGGCTTCCCACTTAGATGCTTTCAGTGGTTATCCCTTCCAAACTTAGCTACCCGGCGATGCAACTGGCGTCACAACCGGTACACCAGAGGTTTGTCCAACTCGGTCCTCTCGTACTAAAGTCAGCTCCTCTCAAATATCTTACGCCCACGGAGGATAGAGACCGAACTGTCTCACGACGTTCTGAACCCAGCTCG
>CAYGTU010000178.1:0-6067 GCA_964352945.1 uncultured Bacteriovoracaceae bacterium | reverse complement strand
CCAACAAAATTATCATTATCAGCAAAAGCTCCATCATCTAAGTCATAGACTGCCCGATTAACTTTTATATTTAATTGATAGTCTAAATTAGGATTAAATTTATAGCTAGTAACAATATCTGCCCCTTCATTTACAGCAGAGTCTTTTTCAAAATCCTCTCCTTTTGCCCTACTCATTCCAGAAAAACGATCTTCAAAAACAAATATATTTGTAATGAAATCATTTTGAAAATAATTATATCCCATACCCAAATAAGTATTTTCAATTGTTCCAGCTCCAGCAACAATTGTTCCTTTAATCTCTTTAACTTTTTTCGTTTCAATTAAAATTACACCCGCCATGGCTTCCCCGCCATAGAGAACTGACTGACTTCCTTTAAGAACTTCAATACTTTCTATATTTTCTAAATTAGTTAGAGAAAGATCTGCTGCTCCTTCTGGACTTGCTGGATCATTGACAGGGACACCATCAACAAGGACGAGAACATGTCTTGCTTTCATACCTCTTAAATACACTGCTGATGAGCCTAAGGGTCCACCATCCTGTCTAACATACACACCAGGAATTTTTCTGATTTGGTCTAAAACATAGGTATAAGAAGAATTCTCTATACTTTGTCGGTCTTCAAAATAAAGGCTGTTGGTCAGAAAAGTACTTTTGGTATCTGACTTTGTAGCCTTAACTTCAATATCTGCTATTTCAATGGCATATGAGTTTGTTAGAATAAATAATAAGAATATAAATATAAATACTTTTTTCACTTTCCCATCCTTAGATGGGGAAATTTTATCAGTAGGAGCACTGTAAGGTCAAAAAAAAAGCTCCGTTCGGAGCTTTCTTTTTATGCGACCTCTTCTTCTTTTTCGTCCCAAGCTTTATTTTCATCCTTGATCATTTCGTTGATTGGTTCGTTTTTCACGATTATTCGATGTTTATGATTAATATTTTGCTTCCATTTAGATTTTTTCTTTTTAAGTTGAGCTTCGATTTTATTTACAGCTAAATCCATACATTTGTATAAATCATCCGATTTACTTGTTGCGTGATATTCAAATTGTGGCCCAAGTACTTTTATATCGGCACAGTGCTCTTTATTTTTTGCATAACAAAACCAATGTACTTCAAAATTACCATTGAAAAACTTTTTTAACTTTTCTGATTTTGCATAAATTTTTTCATCAATTGCTGGTGTGTGCTCTAAATGTTTTAATGAAATTTTCAACTCCATAGATTTCCTCTTCAGTGTGAATTTTAGTAAATCAGCGTCTAGCTGTTTATTATTTAGCTTTTCTTTTGGATGAAGGTAATATGTTCATCATCTCTCTGTATTTCGCTACAGTTCTACGAGCAACAACTACATCATCTGCGCTTAACAGATCGGATATTTTTTGATCTGATATAGGCTTTTTTGGGTTTTCGTTTGCAATCATTTCTTTTATTTTTAATTTGAGTGATTCGCTTGCAATATCAATCCCACCATTCTTCCCGCCAATACCAGCATTAAAGAAATACTTGAGTTCAAACGTCCCAATTGGTGTATGCATAAATTTATTAGTTGTTACCCTTGAAACTGTTGACTCATGCATTCCAATTTCATTGGCAATATCTTTAAGAATCATCGGCCTAAGAGCACTCGCACCTTTCTTAAAGAAATTTGGTTGATACTTAACAATTGCGTCAGCAACTTTTTCAATCGTTTTTTGACGATTCTCAATAGATTTTATTAACCATAGTGCTGATCTCAATTTATCTTGTACATACTCTTGTTCTTTTTCAGTAGCATTTGAACCTTTAGCTAAAAGTGCTTTATAGAGATTTGAAATTCTTAAACGTGGAACTCCATCATCGTTTACTTTAATCATAAATTCACCACCAACTTCGTGAACATAGATATCAGGAACTATATAGTGAGTATCATCTGCGCCTATAATTTTTCCTGGTTTTGGATTAAAAGAGAGAATCACTAATTCAGCATCTTTAATTTTATTTCTTTCTATATTTAGTTCTTTAGCGATTTTTGAATAATCATTACCTTGTAAATCTTTTAAATATTTATCGATAATTGTTTCTACTAATACAGAGCGATCCGGCAACGCTTTTGCTTGAATCATTAAGCAATCTTTTAAATCAAATGCCCCGCAACCAACTGGATCTAAACTTTGAATCATCCAAAGAATTTCATAAGCATCTTCTCTATCAAATTCATATTTAGAAATTATTTCATCAAAGTTTACTGTTAAATAACCATCATCATCTAAGTTATAGATAACTTCCATAGCAAGTTGTAATTCTCTTTCAGAATAACTTTCCATTCGAAGTTGCCACTCTAAATGTTCGACTAGAGTTTGACCACGTGAGACCATATTTTCATAATTAGGCATTTCGTCATTACCATTATGATTAGTCATACTTGGTGGAGATGAAGAATTTGAGTTGTAGGATTCAATATAATTATCCCAATCAAAGTCTTGTCTTCCACCGTCTACAATGTCGGGTTTTTGAAAGTCTTCAACTGAATTTTCTTTATTCGAATTTTCTCTTGCTTCTATTTCTTGACTACTAGCTTCTCCACCCATTTCTTCCAACATAGGATTTTCAACCATTTCATTGGCAATAACATTTGTCATTTCAAGGTGGGTGAGAGTTAGTAACTTGATGGCCTGCTGTAACTGGGGAGTCATCATCAAACTTTGTGTTTGTTTAAGACTCTGACTCATTTTAACTGCCATAATTTACTCCATTACATTTTAAATTCCTCGCCTAAGTAAAACTTACGAGCGATATCACTTTCAACAATTTCTTCTGGAGTTCCGCTTATGAGCATATCTCCAGAATTCATTATATAAGCTCGATCAACAATGCTTAAGGTTTCCCTAACATTATGATCTGAAATAAGTACTCCAATATTTCGATCCTTTAGTCCTGCAATAATTCCTTGTATATCATTCACCGCTAGTGGATCGACTCCGGCAAATGGTTCATCCAATAAAACAAACCTTGGTTCAAGTGCCAGTGTTCTTGCGATTTCCACTCGGCGTCTTTCCCCTCCTGAAAGTGATTTTCCTTTTGATTTACGGATATGTTCCAAACCAAAATCACTAATCAAACTTTCAAGTAATTCTCTCTTTCTTTTGAAATTAACTTTTCTAATTTCAAGTACAGAGAAAATATTTTCTTCAACACTTAGATCTCTAAATATTGAAGCTTCCTGTGCAAGATACCCAATTCCTCTTTGGGCCCTTTCATGAATGGGCATTTCTGTTAAAACGACCTCATTCAATTTTATCTCGCCTTCATCGGCCTTCACCAGACCAACCATCATATAAAAAGAAGTAGTTTTACCTGCCCCGTTTGGGCCAAGAAGTCCTACAACTTCTCCTTGCTTAACTTCAAAATCTACACCTTTAACCACAGTCCTTGAGTTATAGGTTTTTTTCAATCCGCTTCCTTGTAAGATCGTATCCATAAATTCCTTTTTATTTCTTAATAGAGAATTTAGATTTTGATTGTTCAACTTCAATCATTTCCAAATTCTTGCGCAAAATTATTTCGTAGCCTTTAATAATATCTTCATCCTGATAAACTTGTGGTGCTCCAGTAAGAATTATTTTTCCTAATGAAAGCATCCCCACCATTTTTTCAGCTTTGGCCGTTCTTTTAATAGTTTTATTCTTTAAAACTACTTTTTGCTCAAGATCTATATCGTCGTATAGTGAATAATACTTGAGTGATTTGTTATGATTTCTTAAGAGAATTTCTGCTCTCCCTGCTTTAGCTTCGAGGCTATCTATTTGAAATCTCACATTTTTATCCATGTAAAGTCTTGATTTTTCAAAGTCAGCGTTCATCGAATCTGTCTGAAACTTAAAACCAGATTCATAAATCCTATGTCTCTTCAGCTCACCCTCTACTTGCCCAGTAAATTCCATAAATCTCTTATTGGGATAGCCCTCAAAATACTGGCTCATAACGAAGATTTTATCCTTGGTTTCAGGATCATTCATTACTGATTTTATACTGCCACTAGCTTCATACTTTGATGTTTCTAAATTTATAGAAATATTTCTAGCATCCAGTTGAAACTCATCATTATGGATATTAACTTTTCCGTTAAAATTAATCATGTCTTCATCACCATCATAATTAGCTTCATCGGCCATAAAATTAATTGATTTTCCTTCTTCGTCTTTTATTTCACCTACTGGAACTTTAAAAATAGAAAAAGAATCATTGATATTGATAAGTCCTTCAGCATTTAATTTCATGTAAGGTCTATTTTTAAATGTGTAATAAAAACTCACACCTTGAATTTCTAATTTCTTCTCAACATTTTTAATTTGGGTATTAACTTTATGATATTTGGCTGATTCCATATTGATACTAAAAATAACAATCAAAATTGAAGCAAAAAGAAAGGCTAATAAACTTAGGGTTTGCTTTGATTGTAAGACAGTATAAATATAATTCCACTTAAGTGATTTCACTCCCTTATTATAAGCTAAATAAGTGAGCAAAGTGAGAAAATTTATAGTTATTTAGTGGATAGCGCAACGAGTTATCTTTGACTAAAATACTTATGCTTGTTATCGTTTCAGGGCACACACAACAGGAAAAAATTCATGAACGAGAGCAATATTACAATCTTTGACATTGTTGAAAAAGGCATAAAACTCACTCCTATGATGGAGCAGTTTCATGAAGTTAAAAAACAATATAAAGATATTCTTGTTCTCTTTCGCATGGGGGATTTTTACGAAGTATTTTTTGAAGATGCCATCAAAGCTAGTAAAGTTTTAAATATTGCATTAACTCACAGAGGTAAACTGGGAGATATAAAAATTCCTATGGCCGGAATTCCCCATCACGCAGCCAATACCTATATTGATCGCTTAACACAAGCTGGTTTAAAAGCCGCTATATGTGAACAAGTTGAAGATCCAAAGCTTGCTAAGGGAATTGTAAAGCGTGCTGTCACTCAAGTGGTGAGTCCAGGTATCCCTTATGATCTTAATAAAGTTAATGAACTCGATTCTAAATACATTGCTTGTGGACTTAAGGATAAGGATTCCTACTTTTTATGTTTGATTGATTACACAACAGGACATTTTTTTGGTCTTAAGACTTTTGATGTTAATGAGTTCATTGAAAAATTACAATTATATTCTCCACAAGAATTTATTAGCTATCTTGGCCAATGGGATAATGAAGCTTTTCTAAATAAATTTATAAGTAATTCACAAATGCTTCACACTCATATTGATATGGATTATTTTGAAGAAAAGTATTCATCATTCTATATAGAAAAGATTATTCCAACTTATAAGCGTGATGAAATAATTAAACTTCATCCGAATTTAATTTCTCCTATTGGGGCACTTTCATATTATATCTGCTCAACTGGAGAAATCGAAAGAATGGAACATATCCGTCCTTTTAAGCTTGAAAATAACGAAGATAAAATGAAAGTTACGTTTCCTACTTTAGTTGGACTGGAAATCTTTCCTAAAAATAAAGATCATTATAAAGATTCTATTCTAGGCTTTTTTGATAAAACTAAGTGTTGTCTTGGTGCTAGAAAAATGAAAAATATTTTCTATTCACCTCTAAGAAATAAAGATCAAATCGAAGATCGTTTTGATGCAATCGACTTCTTTTTAAATAATAACACGACTCACAAAGAAGTGAGAGAGAGCTTAGATCAAGTTAGAGACCTTGAGAGAATCTTAGCAAAAGTTGCTACTAAAAAAGCTAATGGATCTGATCTTTTAAATCTTGCGGCAAGTATTCAAGCTTATGAAGATTTACTCGTTAAATTAAAAACTTTAAACAAAACGTTTAAAGGTAATATCACAAAAAATGATATAAAAGTTCTAGTTGAATTAAAAAAAGAAATTCTAGCAACTATCAATGATGAAATTGGTGCTAATTTAGATAAGGGGAATTTAATTAAGTCTGGTGCTTCTAAAAAAAGAGATCGCCTTTTTAATTTAAGCCAAAATTGCAGTACAGAATTATCGGCCCTAGAGCAAAAATATAGAAAGAAAACTGGAATCAATAATCTTAAGAT
>CAYGTU010000177.1:2281-6100 GCA_964352945.1 uncultured Bacteriovoracaceae bacterium | reverse complement strand
GTCAGTAGATATTTCTTTTTCTTGTTGGATAAGAGATTCATGGAGTCCAATATCTGTAAAATATGAAAGGGATCCGATCCAACCATTTAAAATACCAAAAACACCATAATCAACAGGATTTAATAATCTCGCAAGTGTGATGCTTGAAATAAACTGCATTATATTTGTAAGAATTGTTCTAAACGAAAGAATTATAAAGCCAGCTTTACTTTTTTTTACAATATCAATTCTGTCAGATGGCTTACTGTCATTCATAAACTTGAGTCATTTGCTTTACGTGATTTTAGTATTGTTAATAATATTACCTATATATAAGATATTACTATGGATAATATAATCAACCAAAAGAAAAGTATTGAATACGAACCAAAAGAAATAATTCATCTCGATTGTATTTGCGGAGAAACTCAATCAATTGAATATTTTGATTTTTTCAAGCAAACGGGAAAATTTAAAGGTTTCAAACTAGTAAAATGTGTTAAATGTGATTTAGTAAGAACAGATCCTTCTCCAATTTCAAGTGGGAGTGATGCAGAAGACTTATACGATGATCCACATTATTATTCCCTATCAGCTCAAGAAACAGATTTTTGGATTGATATGGCCAAGAAATCATTAAAAGACTTAGAGTTTATTCAAAAACGTGGAAAGCTGCTCGATGTAGGGTGTGGCCTTGGATATATGGTCAAAGTTGCTAAGGATATGGGATTTGATGCTTATGGTATTGAAATGAATCCTCATCCGATTCCAATAGGAAAAAAGTTGTTCAATATAAATATAGAACAGAAATCTTTGAATGAAGTAAATGAGAAGTTTGATGTCATAATATCTAACCATGTTATAGAACATGTTTTGTCACCAAAAGATTTTCTTTCAGAAATGGGAGAAAGATTGAATGATGGCGGACATATTTATTTAGGTGTTCCAAATATCCAAGGTGGTATTCCTAAAACGTTAAGACTTTTTAATAAACTAAAAAAGGGACCAGGAGCAAATTGGTTATGGGTAGGATATCAACCTAAAGAGCATATTTGGCACTTTTCTTTAAAAACATTTACAGACTTTTTAGAAAGAGAAGGTTGGGAAGTAATGAAGAGTAGATCGAATTTAAATAATTCATATGCTTATGCTAAAGTACCAAAGCTCAGACAAAGAATTATTCAAAAACTGTGGAAAACATATGAGTTTTTCAATCGAGCAGATGAGTTTACAGTAGTATGTCGCAAGAAAAAATAAACTTAAATATTTTTATTCATTGTGCTTCAGATTATCTTACAGACAATAAATCTCACGGTGAAGGGCTAATCTGTTTTAGCTTACTAAATGGTCTTGCGTTACGAGGACACAAAATTTATGCCTTTACTCCAAAAGCTTCAATCGACAATAAATCGGAGAATCTTTTGGTATATGAGTCAACAGGTCCTTTAATGTTTGATTCATTAAATTCATGGAAGTATTCCTTTGAAGCAAACAGGTTATTTTCAAAATTAAGTAAAGAGATAAAATTTGATGTAGTATGGAGAATGAACCCAGTTGGTTATGGTTGTCCTATTCTTCCAGAAACCTTAGGTCTGCCATTGGTTTTAGGTCCTTTATATTATAAATGGAAAAATAATGCTAAAATTGCAAAGCCGCGATTTATTATTAGCTTAAAGAGGGTATTAGAACCTTTTGCAAAAATTGGTTGGAACAAAACAATAAAGAATTCAAAAATAATTTTTTGCGCTACACAGCCTCATGCGAAAAAGATTAGTGAGAAATATAACAAAAAATCTTCTTTTGAATTGCCCCTCATAGTTGCTCAACAAGAGAAAGCTTTTAATGAAGATAGATTTAGGAAAAATGAAATTATTTTCTTAGCAAATCTTTTAGAAAATAAAAGACCAATAGAGTTTTGTAAGGTTATTGAAGAAATTTCCAAAACGAATGAGCAGATAAGAGCAAGAATTATTGGAGATGGACCTGAGAGAGATAAAGTAGAGAAATATATTCAAGATAATAATCTTAAAGAAAATATCGAGATTTTAGGTAGAATACCAAATCAAGAAGTTTTAAATTATTTGAAATCATCAACATTCTTAATTAATTTATCTGATGGTGAACCCTATGGGCGAAATATTGCAGAAGCAATGTCATGTGGTTGCATTGTTGTAAGTCATGACTCTGGTGGGCCGAGTGATTTTATAACTAATAATCTGAATGGAGTTTTAATAAACTCGTTTAACCCATTTGATTTTGCGACTGAAATTTTAGAAATTTCAAGTGACCCTCTTAAAATTAAACACTTGTCAGAAAATGCCTATGCCAAATCAAGAGAGTGGAGTGCAAATAATATTTTATCAGAATTAGAGAAGAATATTATTGATTCATTTTGATCATTTTTAGAATTCTTATCTGTAATCAGAAAATTATCTCGGGAACACATAAATTGATAGAATTAAGTAATTCATATTAAGGTAAATAAATAGTATTCACTCCTACAGTTGTAAGTGCTTGAATTTATTCATTTTTTATCGTCTCTAATTTCTTGGTAATTATCCTTAACTTATCCTAATTTTTTTAAATTTAAGTTAAGGATAGTTGAGTAATTTCCGATAAGCATACTTAAGAGCCTATAAAACTTATAAATAGGATAATGAAGGTTAGATAAAAAAAATGAAAAAGATTGATATCATTTTTGATGACATCACAATTATAAACTTTGGTTTCTTTTGGAAGTTACTTAAGCGATATGCGTATTTTCTATTTATTACACCAATAGTAGTTTTTGCAATATCTTATCATTTTTATGTATCTCAACATGAAATATATATGGCCCAAGTTTCATTTAAAACAGTGGAACCAAATACAGGGGATAGTGCAAGTTCAGCAATTGCTGATTTAATTGGAGAGAAATCTTCTTCAATATCTCCCTCTGAAATTAAAGGGATTGCATATTCTATGAACTTTATTCAAGGCTTAGCTAAAGAAGTAATGGAATATGAGCAATTTGCTACCTTAAACCTTAATTCTATCTATGCAAAAAAACTTATTTCTACAGAAGAAATGTTTAAGCACTGTGATGGAAATGAGAACTGTACATTGGATTCATTAAGAGGAATATTAAGTAGTTTTTTTACAATTGAACAAGATCAAGAAGTTTTTACAAAATTTACAATTCAGGTTAAAACCTTAGATAGAGCAACAACTAAATTTCTGGTGAATACCTTACAAAATAAAATTATAGAATATAGAGTTTCAACAATTAAGCATTCTCTTGAAGAGCAGAGGAAGATATCTGATAAGTTAATAAATGAAAAAAAATATGATTTAGAAACAAATGATGTTCAAAAGCTGATTCAAGAAAGAAAAAAACTAACAAGTAAAAAATATGAACTTAAGGAGTATATTTATGTTCATAGTGATACTTTAAGAAGAGAGAGAATTAGACTTGAAGAAGCCGAATTTAAATATCAACATGATTCTAGAAAAGAAAAAGAAACATCAATGTCTCAAGAGAACCTTTCTAAATGGAAAAGATTAAGGAATGAGATGATTGAGTTGAATGAAGATATAGCAGCAGTAAAAAATACCGATAATTCAAATAGTCTAGATAGCGAAATATTAAACAAACTTCGCACAAAACAAAATAGTTTACAAAAGGAATTGTCAGAATTTCAAAAATCTAGAGGTGTTAGTAGTTTAGATTTTGAAAAAATAAATAGAACTGATAATGATGGAAATCGAATTGAAGAATACGGAGTTGAAATTTTAAGAAAACAAGTAGAAGCAGTAGAAGAAAAATTTAATAAAGCATTTCTTGAAAATCAAGAAATAGAC
>CAYGTU010000177.1:608-2271 GCA_964352945.1 uncultured Bacteriovoracaceae bacterium | reverse complement strand
CTCTCGAATCTTTCAATATCGATATAGAAAAGCATGCTCCAAGTTTAAAATATCTAGAACTTTTAAATAAGAAGAAGATGCAGATTTCATTATTAGAATCCACTATAGTCTCTGATTTTATGTTTGATAAAATTATTGCACCTGCGGTGGCTTATAAAAGAAATTCTTTGGGTATGATAATTATATTCTCTGTCATTATTACTATTTTCCTACTGATATTGTTCATTATGATTAGATTCTTCTTCGATAGCAGAGTGTTTGATGAGGAGGAATTAGTATCTAATTTTAAAGGTCTCGAAATAATTGGGAACTCACCAGACTTTAACTAATCTTTTTTTGATTTAATCTTCATTTTTATTAAAAAAATAATTGCGGGTAAAACTGTAAAGAAAATATCAAAAAGATGTTCTGTTAAATTCGAATTTTTTGTTTGTGAATCGAATAGTTCTTTAAGACATGAAATCAAAAATACAAGATAAAATGATTTCTTTTTATCTATAAATCGAATAAAGAGAGAGTAAAGCAATAGACCAATTACAATATGCAGTAACCAGTCAGCAGGTAAAAATCCAAAAAATTTTGTTCTAGAAATTTCCCTAAAAAAAAGATGTAGCTCTTTATTCATTTTTAAACATCAAGTCGGAGTTAAGTTCTTTTTCAAGCAGAGCAACCTCGTTAAGTCCAGTGGCTATCCAAAACCAGAAGAAAAATGACTCGGGGTTGTAAGGAATACCGATTGCACCCCAATTTCCGATCAATATTACAGCACAAGTAACAGCAGAGATTGCTAAAATCGGATATTTCTTTTTCTTTCTAATCGCTTTAATGGTTTTTTGAATTAGAAGGAATGGAAGTAAAATAATAATGAAAAGATAAAAAAACATTCCGATTCCGAGATCAATTGCAAGACTAATAATTAGGTTGTCATAACTCCAGCTAAATTTCTCATTAAACAAAGGATCGTTAATGATATTACTTTTTACAATTGATCGAGCGGCACCTGTTCTGCCCGGAGCAAGCCCTAGTGGTGATTGTGATAGTTTTTCAATTGTTATGTCCCATACTTGCCCAATGGATGCTCTTTTTGAAGTGAAATTCTCAACTGACGAGATATCTTCAATTCTATCAATTGTATTCTCTAAATTTATTCCTTCAAATAAGTTTCGGGCTAGTCCTAATTTTTTAAATGCGAAAATAGAACTAATTAGAATAGGAATAATAATTAAAGATAATTTAAATTTTCTTTCAGATTTTAGAAAATAGGTAAAGTTAAAACCGACCAAAATAAGTAATTGTTTTATCAAAAGAGATCTTACTTGCATAATTAAATTAGCGATAACTGCTAAGGCAACAAGTATAATCCTAAGTAAATTATATATTTGTTTTTTTGTGTTAAAAAGAAGTAAAAAGCCAGTTGAATAGGCTAAGTAAACACTCATTGATCCAGGTAGGAAAGATGTTCCAAAGGGACGAAAGGAGATACCACTAAAAGCATCACCTTTTAATGGCACTTCATAATATTGACTAATTTCTAGCAAAATACTTTCGCCTTTGTAAAATTGAAAAAATATTAATAAGATTTGAAAAAAAACAATAAGAGAAATGTAGCTTTGAATTCTAACTATTTTTTTTTCATTTTCAAATACTGGATTTTGAATAAACA
>CAYGTU010000177.1:0-598 GCA_964352945.1 uncultured Bacteriovoracaceae bacterium | reverse complement strand
TGCACTCCAGCCTGGGTAACAAGAGCGAAACTCTTGTTTCAAAAAAAAAAAAAATTGGAAATATATATATTTTTGATGCAGAGATTACACCTATTATTCCTGCCGATTGTAAATTAAAAATTTGGACAATATACCACAGAAAATGACCTGTTATGGCTAAAGTAATAAATGCGGGTATTTTTGAAAAATTAAATATTTTTCGATGCTCAATTGCACTTTTTATTATAATAAGTAGGAGATTAAAATCAAATACAACCCTTGAAAAAGGGTTATAATGCCATAGTATTCTTCCTTGTCCTTCTATAAATATAAATATAATTATCGGAACTAAAATTCGCTTAAATTCAAACTTTAAGCTTAAAAAAGTAAATATAATAATTTCAGCTAAGTAAAAATATTTTAATAAAGGGGTACCTAAAAAGTTTAACAGGATATGTATAAAATAAATTGTAAGCGATAAATAGTTTATCCGCCTGTCAGTTCTATCGATTGTTAAAGTTACTTCATTTGTATTAGATGGTGACATTATTTTTTTTTTTACGTTGCATTGTTTTTATAGATAATGGTAACATAATTTTATGAGAATAAATAAGATAAC